>JAFGBA010000115.1 GCA_016933395.1 Sedimentisphaerales bacterium
GCCGCCGCGGGCGTCCCGGCGATGCGTTCCAGGTCCGCGGGGGACGTTTTGCCAACGTCGAAAAGGTCTTCATTTATAATGCCGCGCACCCCATGCCGGGCGCCATAAATGGTTTTGATGCAGTCGTGCTTGACCGCTTCCTGAATAACGCCCACCAGCGACTGATTGATTACGGCCGTGGGACCACCTGACTGGCCGATAACAGCGTTGCCTATGATTTCGTTTGCCATGATTCTACCATGTTCTCTCAATAAAACCTGTATCTATCTGACCTTTCACGTATAAGGGATGTGAAAGAATCTCTATACACAAAGGAATTGTCGTTTTCACCGGATGCACATCAAATTCATACAACGCCCGCTTCATGACGGCGATAGCTTCCGCACGAGTTGGTTGGTGCACCACGAGTTTGCCGATCATACTGTCATAGTACGGAGAAATCGTATAACCCGCATAAGTATGCGTATCCAGCCGAACACCCCGTCCGCCGGGAGCCACGAACCGTTCAATTTTCCCCGGCGAAGGAGAAAATTTTCGGGTCGGATCTTCAGCATTGATGCGGCACTCGATGGCGACACCCTGAGGCTTAATATCCTTCTGACGTAACTTGAGCCTTTCGCCGGAAGCGATAAGCAACTGCCATTTAATCAGATCCACTCCTGTGGTCATCTCCGTAACGGGATGCTCCACCTGAATGCGAGTGTTCACCTCGCTGAAGTAAAATTTGTCCTTATCATCCAGCAAAAATTCGACGGTGCCGGCGTTGACGTAATCCGCAGCCTTGGCCAGTCGCAGAGCGGCTTTGCAAAGCTCTTCCCGCACGTCGGGCTTGAGCGCGGGACAGGGACTTTCCTCAATGATTTTCTGATACCGCCGTTGCAATGAACAATCTCGCTCGTAAAGGTGTATGGCATTACCGCCTTGATCGGCAAGAATTTGCACCTCGACGTGCCGGGCCTGTTCAAGAAACTTTTCGATATAAACAGCAGGATTCTTGAAAGCCTTGGCGGCTTCGGTCTGAGCGCCATGCAATGACATCCGCAGGCTCATTTCGTTATGAGCGATTCTCATGCCGCGTCCGCCGCCGCCGGCGGCAGCTTTGATAATTACCGGATAACCAATCTCCGCTGCGGCAGCGACGGCGTCATCTTCCGTTTCAATCGATTCCGATGTGCCGGCCGCTATAGGCACCTGGGCCTTCTGGGCCAAATGTCTTGCCTTCACCTTATCACCCAGTAACGCCATGGATTCCGGCGCAGGACCGATGAAAGTGATTTTACACTCGCGGCATACTTCGGCAAAATGCGCGTTTTCCGCCAGAAAACCATAACCGGGATGAATAGCTTCAACATTGGCGATCTCTGCGGCGCTGATGATACGGGGAATATTCAGGTAACTTTCCCCGGCTTCAGCCGGACCGATACAGATGGCCTGATCGGCCAGTTTAAGATAGTGAGCCTCACGGTCGGCTTCGGAATAAACCGCTACAGATTGGACGCCCAGTTCGCGACAAGCGCGAATAATACGTAAGGCAATTTCACCCCGGTTGGCGATAAGTATCCGTGAAAACATCTTTGTGTTTCATTCCTTCCGTTGGCCTCGCCCCCGTGTTCCAACCTGCCGGCTACCCTTAGGCCGGCTCGATTAAAAAGAGCGATTGACCGAACTCCACCGCAGCGCCGTTTTCCACAAGAATTTTCTTGATAGTTCCGGAACATTCGGCTTTTACTTCATTCATCACCTTCATGGCTTCGATAATGCACACTACCGTATCATCATTGACGGTTGCACCGACCTTAACAAATGGTTCAGCGGTGGGGCTGGGAGCAACATAAAATGTGCCCACGATGGGTGACTTGATAGCGGTAAGTTTTTCATCTTCACCCTTTTCCGTGGTAGATGTTGGCTGTACAACCGGTGACGCGGTGGACACGGATGAAGCGGACGTCATCATCACTTGCGGCTGGCTGCCGCCACGACGTAGAGCAATCCGCAACTGGCCGTCCACGATTTCAAGCTCGGATAACTCATTGGCTTTCATTAACTCAACGAGTTCTTTTACTTTTTCCAGTTCCATGACTTACCTTTCATCTGGAAGGCAATAACATCGTGTCCAGATCTTTGGCCAATGTACTAAGCACCTTGCCGCCGCGTTGGGTCACCAGCACATCATCCTCTATGCGAATGCCCAACTTACCGGCTAGATAAATCGCCGGTTCAATGGTGACGATCATGCCCGGCTGTAACTCACCTTTCGCACGCCCGTGGAATGCCGGTAATTCATGGATATCCAAACCAATACCGTGGCCGGTTCCATGCCGATACTCGCCTTGCGGTTTGCCCATGGCTCTCCGGGCGGCGGCATCTATCTCAGCTAATGCCACTCCCGGCTTAACTGCTTCTATGGCAGCAAGTTGCGCGTTCAACACCCGCTGATAGGCCTGGGCGAAATCTCGCGAAATCTTACCTGTCGCGTAGGTGCGTGTCAAGTCGCTTCTGTAGCCGTTGACGGTCGCTCCCCAATCGAATAGCACGCACTGGCCTTTCCGCAGCCGGGCCGAGCCGGGCTGGGCGTGCGGTTCGGCCGCATGACCTCCGAAAGCGATAATCGTCGCAAAAGCCGGCTCGCTGCTGCCCCAACGCGACATTTCGTATTCCAGCCGCGCCCGCAATTCCATCTCCGTAACACCGGGTTTGACATGCTTCAGCGTCGCCAGTAGCGATTCTTCCGCAACGCATATCGCTTTGCGAATCTGGGCCGTTTCATAGGCATCCTTCGTCCGCCGCAGATTCCGTGCCAGTCCGCCCACCGCTTTTAACGTAAATCCTTTACCTGCCGCCTTTCGGTAAAGTCCATAACCACGGTGAGTAACAGTGTCCGGATCGATACCGATGCTTATCGGTTTACGGCGGCTTGACCGCTTGCGATACTGCTGGGCCAACTCTCCGACCGCCTCGATAACGCCGCGTCGGTGGATATGCACTCTTAGTCGCGGACATTCCCGTCGAGTCAGCAGCACAAAGCGGCTGTCGGTAATCAGCGTTGCCCGTCGCCCCAGTATCAGCAAGATACTATCTTCTCCGCTGAAGCCTGTCAGGTATTGGACATCTTTTACATTGGTGACTATAAAGCCCTCAAGATGATTTTCATCCAGTAATCGACGAAATCGATTCATCCGGGCATTCACGCAGGTTTTTAAGCTAACCGTTGCCATAATCCGGCATTGTCACCTAAAAACCACGTCTTGACAAGAGGGTTCATGCCGGCCTGATTTATTTCAAACCCAGGCTTTGGGCGATGCCGTCGCCATAGGCCTTGTCCGCCTTACGGAAATGGACCACCATCTTCTGCTGGATTTCCTTGGGGACCTTCTTCAGGCTGCCGACGATGTTGGCAATCAATTCCTTCTGCTGCTTGGCGGACATCAGCCGGAAAAGATTACCCGGCTGGATATAATCATCATCGACGCCGCGTTTTTGTTCGTACCAGTCGGCGTCGCCGCTTATCTTCAGCGGCGGTTCCTTATAGGACGGGTCGGCTTGGGGGCCGCCGAAGGTGTTGGGTTCATAATTCGGGCCGGGACCGCCGTTATCGTCAAACCGCATATGTCCGTCACGCTGGTAAATATTCACCACTTTGGTTGCGTGGGGTGCGTTAATCGGCAGGCGTTCAAAATTGACGCCCAGGCGATACCGCTGCGCATCGGCATACGAAACAATTCGCGCCTGCAGCATTTTGCACGGCGAAAACGATATCCCCGGCACCACATTCCCCGGCGAAAAGGCCGCCTGCTCCACTTCGGCGAAATAATTAACCGGATTGCGGTTGAGTTCCATAACGCCCACCTCGATGAGCGGATAATCACCGTGCGGCCAAACTTTCGTCAGGTCAAAGGGATTCCAACGATAATGTTCCGCTTCGACCTCAGGCATCACCTGCACGTAAAACGTCCACTTCGGGTAATCGCCTTTTTCGATGGCCTTGAACAGTTCCTTGGTATGATAATCCGGATCGCAACCGGCCAGCCGGTCGGCATCCTCCGGCTTCATGCACTTGATGCTCTGCTGCGTCTTGAAATGAAATTTTACCCAGAAACGTTCATCTTTGGCATTGATGAAACTATAGGTATGGCTGCCGTATCCGTTCATATAAGGAATACCCAAAGGAATGCCGCGGTCGGAAAACAGAATAGTCACCTGATGAAGTGACTCCGGCACCTGCGACCAGAAATCCCATTGTGCCGTATCATCCTTGGCGTTGGTCTGTGGGTCGCGTTTCTGGGTATGAATAAAATCAGGGAACTTCATGGCGTCGCGGATGAAAAATGTCGGTGTATTATTACCGACCAAATCCCAGTTGCCTTCTTCGGTATAGAATTTCAGGGCGAATCCGCGAACGTCCCGCACCGTATCGGCCGACCCTTTCTCCCCTGCCACGGTGGAGAACCGGCCGAACATCTCGGTCTGCTTGCCGACCTTGGAAAACAGTTTGGCCTTGGTGTATTTGGTAATGTCTTTGGTAACGGTCAGGACGCCATGCGCTCCGGCGGCTTTGGCATGTACTACACGCTCCGGGATACGCTCGCGGTTAAAATGGGCCAGCTTTTCCAGCAGGTAATGGTCCTGTAAAAGGGTCGGCCCGCGTGCTCCTGCCGTTAAAGACGTTTGGTTATCAGCAACGGGAATTCCAGCCGCAGTGGTTAACTTGTTTGATTTCTTACTCATATCAACACTCCTTTCGGTTCGTGAAAAATAAGTTCATTTCCGGTTATAGTATCCTACTTTAGTATGGACAAATGACTTTCCCCATGTTTATAAGTCTTTGATTAATAAGACCCAACTGCGAATTTGCTCTAAGGATGGGTGCGCCTGTCGCTGATTTTTGCATCTGTTTTGATGTTGGATACGCATATTTTATGTGAGTATATGTGTCTTAATTCTTTAAGTCAAATAGACCTGGACTAATTTATTACCTGATTATTGAGGGATTGACCTGGCACATAAGAATTTGTTCATTTTAGGGAATATTTACGCCTAAAGCAGAGATAAGCCCTTTGCGATATTGGTCGAAATTAAGAGGCACGACCTCGGCCAGTCTGGCAAGGCCGGATTGCTTGAGCGTTTCCAGGTACGGCTCAACTCTATGAAGTGCGAGAATTTTCAGGTCCTCGTTGACGGGGAGGTGACCGGCGATTTGCAGTCGGGCACGCTCGACGATAGCGTAATCGACGCTCATACGAGATATTTTTACTCGCTGTAACACGACCGGGTCATTCGACGTTTGCTCTTCCGCTTTTTGCCATAAAGCGTTGGCTTCGATCAACAGGTCGTCGGCAAGATGCGGACTGACCAACGACTCGAAAATATGAACATGAATATTCTTTTTTTCCACGCGGTTCTGTAGAAGCTTGAGATAATCATTAACCGTTTCAGCGGCTGATCCGTAATACGCCGTCAAAAATTCATTGATCGCCTGGGTTTCATCATAATCGGGATTCCACAGAAACCTGGCCGTCAGATAGCCGCCCAGAGCGGACAATTCGCCGTGCGGCGTGTTAAAGACATCCTGCTCGAAAATACCGGTGACGCCGTGCTGCACATAAAACCGGATATTGTCTCGGCGAACATGCTGGTTGGGAAAAGGCATCAGATAGTGGGTAAAGCATGTAACATAATCCCAAACCCATAGTCGTGCGCCCGTTTTCGACCAGGCTTCCAGGTCCTTGCGAAATGCGCGATTCGCGTCGCTGTCGCAGGTCGCCAACGGATGAGAAAAACAACACTCGATGGAACAAAGCTGAATCACCACGTTCTTTCGCGGCCGGATGGTCTTGGGCGGCTTGCGCGTCCATTGATAGGCCAACGTCTGCACCGTATTCTGGGGAAATTCTTTCTCCACCGCCTCCGCCACTCGGTTGACCAGCATCAACACCGGGGCCATCTGCGATTCCTCCTGGCGGGCAAGCTTCTGGCAGTTCTCGCATTCACAATAATTAAAACAGTCATTCTGCGAGACAGAAAAAATCCGCCCCTCCGGCACGGCCCGCATGGTTTCCAGTACTGCCTGCGTACACACGCGAATAACTTCCTCATTGGTGCAGCATAACTGCGTATAGTCTTTGACACGCCGGCCGTTGACGAGGGAAAAATACTCCGGATGTTCATCAAAATACTTTTGCGGCGGCACCAGGGCGTTGAAGGTATGCGCCAGGCTGGCGATGGCGACCTTGCCGCCATGTTTGGCTTCCAGTTCAGAGGCGTGCGAGTTGACTCGGTTGCGGGCGCACCAGTCGCCGTCAAAACAATCACACGTGAATACCTCACGGTATTCCAAAACGGGAACTTTCTTCTCATCAAGCAAAGGGATTTCCAGCCGGGAGTATTTCGGAATACGGTTAATCTCCGGCACAACCAAGGGTTTCCGGGGAGAAACTTTGGGGCTATAGTAAGGACCGCTTCCGGGTTTTCCTGAGGTAAACCAGCGGCAACCCAGATGGTCGTCCAGCAGACCGTAAACACCGTACAAAGCCCCTCGCTGCGGCCCGCCGGCGATCACCAACCGAGAACCAACGGTTTTGAGGTAATAGCCTTCCACACCCAAAGCAGTGATATCCAAAGCGATACCCGCTTGACGGAATCGCTCACTATTACCAATAAGGATTTCCTGCTCAGTTGGTTCCTCCTGGTCAGTAACGATGGGCAATGTAGCCTCTGTCATTTGGGCAAGAAATTTTTGCAATTCTTCGGCCGCATACTGGATTGAAGGCGAAGGATTTTGGCTAATCACAATTCGGTATGTTGATTTACCGTTCTCCGCTAAGGTGAGATGCTCCGCATCCATCGAACACGAACCCAAATTCCCTATCCAAAGTGATATTACCAAAACAAAAAAGATACGATAAGATCGCATTGGTATTACTCCTTAAGTTTAACTTATCTGACACATAATTTTATAGATAATTGAAGGGGAAGTTAAAGATAAATCTAAGATAAAATTACTGCCAATGCCATATCCCAAAATCAGCCCACATCTGTTGGAACTAAATCAAGCAAGCGGGCGGGGACATTGACGGCGGCGATGCGCACGCGGAGCTCCTGGCCGAGTTTGACGGGGCAGATATCCATGAACCGGTCACGTGACCGGCTTTTTGTGCGGCCTTGGGTGCGCTGGTGTTTGGCTTTGTGCTGCTTGCCTTTGGCCCCCTCCCCATAACGCAGCATGTCGGGGGCCTTGATGAGACCCTCGATCAGGAACCGCTCGCACTGGACGAAGACGCCGAAGTTGGTGATGCCGGTGACGACGGCGTTCATCTCTTCGCCGACGTGAGCTTCGAGCATTTGCAGGATCTTGACCTTGCGGAGTTCATCCTCGGCCTGTTCGGCGTTGCGCTCCGTGCGGGAGCAGTGGCCGCCCTGCTCGATGAGCGTATCGAAGTCAGGAAAGTCGCCGACCGTTTTGCGGGTGAGGCGTCCGGCCAGGTACGCACCCAGCAGGCGGTGGACGGTGAGGTCGGGATAGCGGCGGATGGGGCTGGTGAAGTGGGCGTAATGCTCACTGGCGAGGGCGTAATGGCCGATGGGCGTGGGGCTGTACTCGGCCCGCTGGAGGCTCTTAAGGACGGCGAGGTTGACCAGAAACGATTCAGGTTTGCCCTTGACCGACGCCAGCAGGGCTTGCAGGTCCTTGCGGCCGGGCTTCTTGGGGAGAGCAAAACCGCACAGGTTGATGACACGGGCGGTGTCGCCGGTGGCGAGGGAGTCAGGCTCAGGGTGAATGCGCCGCAGGAAAGGCACGTTCAGGCCGTCGAGTAGCCGGGCGACGGCCTCGTTGGCCTCGACCATGAACATCTCGATAATCTTATGGGAGAAGGTGGTGCTTTCCGGTCGGGCGTCGATGACGTGGCCGTTGGCGTCGTAGATAAGCTCGGCCTTGGGCAGTTCCATCTCCAGCATCCCGGCGGCCACGCGGCGGCGGTAGATGATGCGAGCAAGGGTGTTCATGCGGTCGATGAGGTCGAGCACCCGCTGGTCGTAGTGCAGCGTGTCACCGGCGAGAATGCGATCGGCGTCTTCATAGGTCAGGCGGCGGGTCGAACGCATCACACTGTTGGCGAAGCGCGTGCCCTGCACCGCACCGTCATCATCGAGGCGGATATAAGCACTCTTGACGAAGCGATCCTGATCCTGCTGCAGTGAGCACACGCCGTTACTTAAGAGTTCCGGCAGCATGGGAATTACCTGGCCGGGCAGATAGACGCTGGTGCCCCGCTGGTAGGCTTCCTGATCGAGCTGGCCGTCGGAGGTGACGAAGTGACTCACGTCGGCGATATGCACGCCCAGTTCCCACAGGCCATCAGAGGTTTGCTCGATACTGATGGCATCATCAAAGTCGCGGGCATCGACGGGATCGATGGTGATAATGACCTTGTCGCGGATGTCCTCGCGGCCATCGAGGTCGTCGGGATTGAACCGGCCAATCGCCCCGCGGGTTTCCTGCAGGGCCTTGCGGCTGAACTTGTCGAGCAGATTGAACCGGCGGATGATGCCCAGCAGTTCCGCCTTGCTGGTGCCGCTCTTGCCGAGTTTTTCCAGGATGACGCCGTGAGCATAGTAGTCACGGCTGGGAAAGCTGAGGATTTCCACGAGCACTTTGTCCCCCGGCCGGCAGTTCTTGGCTCCGGGGTCATCAACGGTAATGCGTTCGGTCATCGCCTTGCCGTCCGGCTGGACGATCCAGATATTGCCCTCTTTGGCCAGCGTGCCGACGATTTGCGTCTGGGCGCGTTCGAGCACCTCGACAATGTAGCCGATGAGTTTCATTTTGCCGTCGCGTTTGCCCTGCTGCTGCACGCGGGCGACGACACGATCACCGCTAACGGCATCGAGATTGCTGCCTTCGGGGATAAATAAATCGCCTTGGGCGGTTTTGACATCCGGCCGGATGAAGCCGAAACCCTTGCTCGTTTGTTCGTAGGTGCCCACGATGCGCTTGGCCATGTTGGGCAGGGTAATGGTGTTTTTAGCACCATAGACTATTTGACCTTCCTGCCGCAACTTTCGCAGGGATTCGCGAAAGGCGATATAGTCTTCATCAGGGATATTCAGGGCGCGGGCCAATTGCCGTTCCTTAAGAGGAACATAATCCGCCCGGCCTACTAAACGCAGGACTCGGGATGTAAATCGATCAGGCATAGGCGAAGCATAACCTACTTTATGACAATCACCTATAAAAATCTTTAAGGCAAACCAACTTTTTACTTGTCTGGAACAAGTTTTTAACCGATAATTACGGCATATGGCAATAAGTAAAAGTAATCATGCCGTCATCTCAATGATGGGTTGCATAAATCCGGTGGGGGCGAATTGCGCGGGTTTGATTACTTTATTGCTACTTACCCCGGCGGTGCTAGCCCTTCGGGGCTAAACACTTGCACCGCCACAGGGCCGCAGCGCCCATCCGATTTTCCCTCTGTTTTTGTATGGCAAAGCCGCTATAATGCGTGGTTTGCCTGACCTTAGGCTTTAATTGACAATACCTTAGGTTAAGCCCCATGGCGAACCGGAGGATACGAGACTATGACAGCAAATAAAAATGATTATGTGGTAATTTTTGATTCAACCCTGCGTGATGCAGAGCAAAGCCCCGGCGCCAGCCTGAATGTGCCGGAGAAGGTGGAAATCGCCCATCAACTCGCCCGGCTGGGCGTGGACGTCATCGAGGCGGGCTTCCCGGTGAGTTCACCGGTGCAATTCGAAGGTGTGCAACGCATCGCTCGCGAAGTACATGGCCCTGTGATCGCCGGCCTTGCCCGCACGGTCAAGAAAGATATTGATGCCGCCGTTGACGCACTCAAGGATGCCGAGCGCTGGCGGATACATACTTTCACCAGCACCAGTCCCGTGCACATGGAGCACATGCTCAAGATGACGCCGGATGTGGTGCTGGCCAAAGCGGTCGAGGCCGTCAAACACGCTGTCAGTCTGACTCCTGACGTGGAGTTCAGCGGGCAGGACGCCACTCGCAGTGACCGTAAATTCCTGGTGGAAATTATTCAGGCGGTTATCGAGGCAGGGGCAACGACCATCAATATCCCCGATACTGTCGGTTATGGCATCCCGGAGGAATTTGGCGACCTTATCGCGTTCTTGATGGCGAATGTCCCAAATATTCAAAAAGTAACTATCAGCACCCACTGCCATAATGATCTGGGTCTGGCCGTAGCCAACTCCCTGGCCGGCGTACTCAACGGCGCCCGGCAGATCGAATGCACCATTAACGGCCTGGGCGAACGAGCCGGTAATGCCTCGCTGGAAGAGTGCGTTATGACGATTCGCACCCGCCGGGACCAATTTAAGTGCGACACCCACATCAACACTCAGGAAATTTACCGCACCAGCCAACTGGTCAGCCGCTTGATGGGCTTGGAAGTGCAGGTAAACAAAGCTATCGTCGGGGCGAATGCCTTCGCACACGAATCGGGCGTACATCAGGATGGTTTTCTCAAGGAACGCACCACCTACGAGATTATGAAACCTGAAGATGTCGGTGTTCCTCGCAGCAAAATTGTTCTCGGTCGTCACAGTGGCCGTCACGGCTTCAAAGTACGCTGCCAGGAACTGGGGTTCGAGCTGACCGAAGAGCAGCTTACCGAGATGTACGCCAAGTTTATCGATCTGGCCGACAAAAAGAAGGAAATTTTCGACGAAGATATCATCGCCATTCTCGATGACGCCATGCCTCGTGCCGGTGAGTGCTTTAAACTGGATTACATGCAGTGCACGTCCGGCACCGGCATTCCATCGGCAACGGTGCGCATTATCCGTGAGGGCAAGGATGAACTTCTGGAGTCGGCCCATGGCGATGGTCCGGTCGATGCCGTCTATAACGCCATCAGCAAGGCCACGGGTATGGATGTAACGCTGGAAAATTACAGCATTCGCGCCGTTACCGGCAGCACCGACGCCCTGGGCGAGGCAATGGTCCGCATTCGTGATGATAAACGTGTGTATGCCGGACGCGGTGTCAGCACGGATATTATCGAGGCATCGGCCAAAGCCTATATTAATGCGCTCAACCATGCCGCCGCGAGACAAAGAAATAGTAAAAAGCAAAAATAAAAATGCAAAATGACAAATTAAAATTTAAAAATGAGTTCAAGCGACGCCTGTATGGCTTCACGTTAAAACTCATTGAATTATTGGACACCTTGCCAGAAGACAATGTATCACGTCGGCTGGGCGACCAACTTTTGCGTAGCGGAACAAGTGTCCTGGCAAACTTTGTCGAAGGCCAGGCCGCCAGTAGTAAAAAGGACTTTACCAACTACTTTCAGATTTCTCTGAAATCCGCGAATGAAAGCAAGGTATGGTTGGCGTTGCTAAGAGATTCCGGCCGGACTAAACCTGAAAACATGAAGTGGTATCTGGAAGAACTCGACGAAATTGCCAATATCTTCGCTTCAAGCATATTAACTCTCAAAGGCAAGAAATGAATTTTTACATTTTTATATGTCATTTTGCTTTTTGATATTTAATTTTTGATTTATTATGAAGACTTATTTTGATTGTATTCCCTGTTTTATTCATCAAGCGTTAAAAGCGGTGCGTCTGCTGACCAACGATGAATCCGTTCAGGAAGATGTTATGCGCCAAATTCTGCATCTTGCCGATAATCTGGATTTATCCGCCAGCCCACCCGCCATGGGCCGGGAAATACATCGCGTTATCAGGGAAATAACCGGCAATTCGGACCCATTCAAGTCAATCAAAGAGCAATCCAACCAGATTGCCCTAAAATACTATCCGTTGCTTAAAGAACGAATTGAACAATCGGACGACCCGTTCGTAACCGCGGTGCGGGTCGCCATCGCCGGCAACATTATCGATTTTGCAAAACTGGACAGATTGGATGAAGCGATTATTCAAAAGGCGATTAATGATTCATTCACGGCGCATCTTTCGCGGGATGAACTAAATGCTTTTCGTCGCAATATCACTCAAGCCCAAAACATTCTTTATCTGGGCGACAATGCCGGAGAAATTGTTTTCGACCGCCTGCTGATCGAGCAGATGCCTGTGGCAAAAATCATCTATGCCGTTAGAGGTTATCCGGTGATTAACGATGTCACGCGGCAGGATGCCGTGGTTGCCGGCCTGGCGGATATGGTTGAAATTATCGATAGTGGAGCAGATGTTCCGGGAACGATCCTGGAAACCTGCTCGGTGGAATTTCAGGAGCGTTTCAAAAAAGCGGATTTGATTGTCGCCAAAGGCCAGGGCAACTACGAAACGCTCAATGATGTCGCCCAAAACATATATTTTCTCCTGAAAGTGAAATGCCCTGTTGTCGCAGCCGATACGCAGTCTGATGTAGGTGCATTAGTGTTGCAAAAAGCCGTGCCACGTGAATTAAGCCAAGGAGTTGCGTCGTGACAATCCCATGCGCAAGACCATCTGAGATTAAACATCATCACAGAGGAAAATCTTCTGCGGAATTTTTGGATGCTTCGTTGATCCTTAACCATCTCTCGATACAACCGGGACAAACCATCGTTGACGCCGGTTGCGGAGACGGCCACATGGCGAAGGCTTTCGCGGCGCAGTTAAGAAACACGGGAATGGTCTATGCCCTTGATGTCGATGGCGAAATGATAGCCAAATCCCAGAAAAACGCCCAAGAAAGTAATGTCACTTTTTTACAGGCGGATATTACGCAAAAAACTTCTTTGGCGCCGGTTTCTGTGGACTTGTTATATCTTTCCATGGTGATTCACGGTTTCTCTAAAAGCCAAATCAACGGTCTTCAGAATGAAGTTAAACGCTTGCTGAAACCCGGCGGCGTTTTGGCCATTGTTGAAATAGCTAAAAAAGAAACGCCGTTCGGCCCTCCGTTGAATATACGATTTTCCGCGGAGGAATTACAACGGACTTTGGCTTTTATACCTATAGCCACCATTAACATTGGATCCTATTTTTATTTACAGATGTTTCATCAAAGCAGTAAAACAGAAAACAACGGTTGAAATGAAATACATCGCCAACAATGCTATAGCATAAGGATAAAATTATGTCTATGACAATAACTGAAAAAATATTCGCCGTCCATTGCGGCAAGTCTCAAGTCAAACCGGGTGAATTGGTTAACGCCAGACTGGACTTGATCATGTGTCACGATGTGACGACGCCTCCGGCGATCAGTATGCTGGCGGAAAAAGGTCTCGAACGCGTATTTGATCCGGAAAAAGTTGTGGTCACACCCGATCATTTTCAACCACCCAAGGATATTAAAAGTGCCCAACTGCACAAACGACTGGACGCCTGGTGCAAAAAGCACAAGATCAAACATTATTACCCCATCGGTAAAGCGGGTGTATGCCATGCCCTGCTGCCTGAACAGGGACATATCCGACCGGGCGACATGATCATCGGCGGCGACAGCCACACCTGCACCTATGGATCGTTGGGTGCGTTTAGTACAGGCGTTGGCTCAACGGATCTGGCGGCCGGTCTGGCGACGGGTGAACTCTGGTTCCGTGTGCCCGAATCCATGAAATTCGTACTCAACGGCAAGCTTCCTCACGGCGTTTACAGTAAGGACGTTATGCTGGAAATTATTCGCATTATCGGTACGGATGGCGCACGATACAAAGCAATGGAATTTGTCGGTCCGGCACTGAAAGACATGAGTGCTGAAGCCCGCATGACCATGACCAATATGGCTATCGAAGCCGGTGGCAAGAATGGCATCATGGCAGTTGATGAAGTCACCCGCGCCTACGTCGATAAACGCATCAAGGGAAACAAAGACTATCCTGTTTATACATCCGACGCCGATGCAACCTATGAAAGCACTTACGAAATCGATTGCGCCAAGCTCGAACCGCTGGTAGCCTTCCCGCATCTTCCTAGCAACGGCAAACGCATCAGCGAAGCTGCCGGGCTGGCGATGGATCAAGCCTACATTGGCAGTTGCACTAACGGCCGAATAGAGGATTACCGGATCGTCGCAGCAATGATGAAAGGTCGCAAGGTCGCGATTCGGACTCTGATCGTGCCGGCGACACCAACTGTCTGGCGGCAGGCGATGGACGAAGGTCTGTTCGATATCTTTTACGACGCCGGATGCGTCATTTCCGCCCCGACCTGCGGCGCGTGTCTGGGTGGCTTTATGGGGGTTTTGGCCGATGGGGAAAAATGCATAAGCTCGACCAACCGCAACTTTGTCGGCCGGATGGGCCATCCGCGCAGCGAAGTCTATCTGGCCAGCCCGGCAACCGCCGCCGCCAGCGCCATCGAAGGAAAACTGGCGGACCCACGAAAATATTTGAACTAAACAAAGAAACTGAATTCAAACTAGCTCTGAATGAAATTCAGACATCATATGAACGACAAACCTGATGCTATGAAGCAACGTAAATACATTGAAATGGACGAAAATGGTTTTCGACTTAAATATGACACTGGCTTATTTGGTTGGAATCGCATACGGAAAGATATTCGCTGGGATGATATTGTAAGTATTAAAGTTTACATGATGGATAGTATTTTTGGTCATACTATTGGATTACAATTCTATGATGAAAGTGATAAATATTTAGGGCACGTCTCCGAAGATATACGAGGATATGACGATTTGAAAAAGTTGTTAAAGACAAAATTTTCAGGTTTTAACAGTCATAACATGGAAGAAATAGAATTGATGTTTCCAAGTGATATCAGCTTTCCCTGCTGGAATCGTGAGAAGCCTGTAGGAGACCTAGTTGTGAATAAGCAAGAGTGTCGGATTCTTTGGAATGATACACAGGATGTGTTTCTCGAATGGAAAAACAAAGATTAATATAAAATATTTAAAATCAGCGCAATCCGCATAATCCGCGGTTGCATTTTGTTTTTGAAAGGAATTATAAATGGCAAAGGCACACGTTTATAAGCGCGACCATATCAATACGGATGAAATTATCCCCGCGCGGTTTCTGAACACCGACGATGAACAGGAACTGGCCAAACACTGCCTGGAAGACCTTGATGCCAATTTCGTCAAAAAAGTCAAACCCGGTGATGTAATCGTCGTCGTGGGTGATGATTTCGGCTGCGGTTCCAGCCGGGAACATGCTGTTTGGGCCTTGCGCGGCGCAAAAGTTTCGGCGGTGGTGGCCGGCTCGTTCGCCCGGATTTTCTACCGCAATGCTATCAACTGCGGTTTCCCGTTGGTGGAACTGCCCAACGCGGGAAAAGACATCAATGATGGCGACGATATCACCATCGACTTAACTGGCGGTATACTTACCAACAAAACCCAAGGAAAAACGCTTTCGTTTACCCCCATGCCGGACTTCGCCATGGAAATCATCCGCGAAGGAGGTTTGCTGAATCATATTGCCAAAAAGAAGTAAAAGGATAAAAATACTTTTAAATTTGTGTACATTCGTGAAAATCGTAGCAAATAAGTTTTGAAAGGATCTGCAACGTGTACAAAATAGCGATTATGGGCGGCGATGGGACGGGGCCGGAAGTTACGGCCGAAGCGGTCAAAGTTATGAACGCCGCGGCGGCGAAGTTCGGGTTCAAGTACGAAGGTACGGAATTTGATTTTGGCGGCGAACGGTACAAACGCACCGGCGAAACGTTGCCGGATAGCGCCATCGAGGAATTCCGCAAGTTCGACGCCATCCTGCTGGGCGCGATCGGCCATCCCGACGTTGCACCGGGTATTTTGGAAAAAGGCATCCTGCTCAAGGCACGGTTCGCCCTGGACCAGTACATCAACCTCCGGCCTGTGCGCCTCTATCCGGGCGTATGGACACCGATTAAGGATAAAGGTCCGGCCGAAATTGATTACGTGGTCGTCCGCGAAAACACCGGCGATCAATATACCGGCGTCGGCGGTGTCACCATGAAAGGCACGCCCCAGGAAGTGGCCGTCCAGACGGCGGTATATAACCGCTTTCAGGTGGATCGCGCCCTGAAATTCGCGTTTGAATATGCCCGCAAGTACGGTAAAAAAACTCGCGGCATCGGCAAGGAAAATACTCTCGGCCTGGTGGGCAAAACCAACGTGCTGACTTACGTCTACGATCTCTGGGAACGGGCTTTCCATGAAATGGGTAAAAAGGAATATCCGGAAATTCGCCGTGATTACTACCATGTCGATGCCTGCTGCATGTGGATGGTCAAAAATCCCGAATGGTTCGATATTTTGGTAACGGGCAACATGTTCGGCGACATCATCACCGATTTGGCTGCCATGACACAAGGTGGCATGGGCATTGCCGCCGGCGGCAACATCAATCCCGATGGCGTAAGTATGTTTGAACCCATTGGCGGCTCAGCGCCAAAATACACGGGCCAAAATGTCATCAATCCCCTGGCCGCTATTTGCGCCATGGCGATGATGCTGCAAATCCTGGGTGAGGAAAAAGCGGCCGCTGCGGTGGAAACCGCGGTTAAATTTGTCACCGCCAACAAACTCAAGAGCCTTGCGGCCGGTAAGATGGGCTATTCCACTACCGAAGTAGGCGATTTGGTCGCTCAATACGTGGCGGACAATTGAAAATACCTTAACAAGACTATGATATATCATTCTGAGCGTAGCGAAGAATCTCTCCTTTGACCCTCAAGAGAGACCCTTCGCTGCGCTCAGGGTGACAGTCGTGGTTATTTCTTATTATGGCGAATATCAGTCCATTTAACGATGTTCACATTGCTCATCAGGCCGTGATGGTGGAACGGGACGGCTGGCTCGTACCGGAGCATTACGGAAATACTGCGCAAGAGGTGCAGGCTGTGCATGAAGGCATCGGCGTTTTTGATCAAAGCCATTATTTCCGCCTGCGTCTGACCGGTGACAACGCTAAAGAGGCATTAGCTTCTCTATTAAATTCTTCTACTCCCCTACCCGGTCTGGAACGGCAAAAAACATTCGCTTTCAATAATGCCTGTTGCACTATTCAACGACAAAACAGCAACTTTTTGCTCATCGGCCCGCCAAAAATGAATGAATCTTTGCAAGAAAACCTAAAAACATACACAAAATCGAATGATTTTAAGATAAAAGATGAAACGTTTAGTACGGCCATGGTGACGCTGGCAGGCCCCAAAGCCGTGCCGTTGCTGCGGGAAAAATTGCCCATCGACCTTAGCTTTTTCGAACCGGGCGACGTCGTAACGCAAAACATCTTCTTTATGAAAGTTACCGTCGCTTGCAATGACACTACCCCCCCATCCGCCACACTTATTCTACCGGCGAAAATAGCCAAACTCGCCTGGGACATGCTGCTCAAATACGGGGATAAATACGGCGCCAAACTGGCCGGAACAGCGGCTTTTGGCACTGTTTTTTGCGAGCCAAATACCTAAGTGTATGGTATAATTCAGAAATCAGGCAAAAGAGACTGAAATGAAATATACTCAATATTTCCTTCATACGCGAAACCGACCGGACCGCTCGTGCATCAAGGAACAATGGATTTTGGATGCCATTACTAAGCCGATAAGGACAGAAATTCAAAAGGACAAAAGGATAAGAAAGTGGATTTACGTAAGAAAAGTTGACAAATACTTACGTGTTATCCTGCTTGAAGACGGCGTAACAGTCCATAATGCTTTTTTCGACCGCAATTTTCAGGAGTAATGCCATGAAAATCAAGTACTTTACAGATACAGATACGGCCTTGGTGGAGTTTTCCGATCGTCCAGTGGCGCAAACCAAGGAAATCAACGAAAATATCTACGTTGATCTGGACGCGGA
>JAFGBA010000116.1 GCA_016933395.1 Sedimentisphaerales bacterium
CTCACCGGCAAGATTCAGGCGATGATGGCCGATCCCGCACTGAAGGGAACCGTCGTCTGGCTTTTGCTGACCGCACGCATTGACTTACTGTCGGAAGACCTGCTTCGCCGCGGCCGCGCCGGGGATGTTATCTTTGCCATGACCGACCCAACCGGCCGGGACCGGGAGGAATTCATTCACTGGCTGCTAAAACCCGTATGCAAGACTCCCGATGAAGCCTTTCTGAAACAGGTTGATGCGGAAACGATAGGATTTTCGGCCGCGGATTTTGCCTCCTTACGTTCGGACCTCAAAGTCGAAGCGGAAGAACATGCCTTGACGCCGGAGCAAATCCTCAACGTCATCACCAACCGCATTCCCGCCGACACCACCGATTTCCGCCGCAAGCAAACCCTGCACGCTCTGTTGAAATGCTCCGACCGACGCCTCTTACCCGAACCTTACGAAGATTTGGAAGCTCAAAGGCGGGAGTGGAAAAAAGAGCTGGCCCAACTCGGGCGATACCCAACGCTTTGAGTTGCTCAAGTATCATGAGCCGCTAAACAACCATGAGAAGCCCGAAAATCCACATCTTAACGTCATTTCGTTATCAGCAAAATATAATTGTTAAACCGATATGCTAAATACATTATATGAGACAAAGAAAATGAGTTTATGTTTTTCTGGCTTGGAGATAGTGCTATAATTGTCTGTTGACGTCGGTATTCATTCGGAGAGGGCTTACAGATGAATCAAGCGCCCTTCCCCGCACGATTGCATGTCCTGCTCGCCCGGGAAGCGCCTTATGGCGTGGTGATTCGCCGGGGGCCGACCCGTCACACCCGCTTTATCGGCTGGAACCGAGCCGATGACACCTTCGAGCCGACGCAATGGCTCAGAGGCCGGGTTTACGGAAGGCGCAGCGATATTTCGCCGGATGGCAAGTATCTCATCTACTTCGCTTTAAATGGCAAATGGAAAGGTGAAGCTTTGGGTTCCTGGACGGCCATCTCGCGCAGCCCCTGGATGAAGGCCATCGCTCTTTATGCCAAGGGGAACTGTTGGCATGGCGGCGGATTGTTTTTGGACAATCGCACCTACTGGCTCAATGATGGGTACGGCCATCAGGTTCTTCTACAGTCCGAAGCGGTGGTGCGGGATGAGGAGTACGAGCCGGAGGAAGATTACGGAGGGGAGGATTTGGATGTATATTATGTTCGCCTGCAGCGGGATGGTTGGCAGTTTAAATGTAATGCTGATAACTGCAAAAAAGCCATCTTTGAAAAGGCCTTGCCTCAAGGCTGGATATTGCGCAAGCTCGCTCATGCCGATACATATTATCTGCCGGGCAAAGGATGCTATTGGGATGAACATCAACTTATCCGCTCGGACCAGAAAGTTTTCGACCATCCTGACTGGGAATGGGCGGAACTGGATGGCCGGCGTCTGGTCTGGACGACGCAAGGCCGCCTCTGGGCCTGTTCCATAATCTCCGCCACCGAACTGGGACCGGAAAAGCAGTTATACGACTTCAATGACATGCAGTTTGAACCGATAAAAGCGCCGTATTGAGCGATGGAGGGAAAGGATTCATAATGGACGAGTGGAAAACATACATGATCTTATTCGTTTTTGTCATTCCGATAGGATTTGTTATTCTCGGCGTTATCATCGAGCATCAGAGGATGCAGTATTACTGGCGGCGGGGGTGTATGGGCCGGGCGTGGCGGCGGGCCTTTCCAGTGGCGGATAAGGATATGATTCGTTCCTTCCTCTCGGTCTTTATCGATGCTTTCGGCTTTAAGAAGAAACATCGCCTGTGTTTTTCTCCCACCGACCGCATCGTGGACATCTATAAGATCGCCAATCCGCCTTGTTTTTCCTTGGGAACTGATGGCCTCGAACTGGAAACTTATGCCCTGGCTATCGAAAAACGCTTCAATATCGACATCTTCTCTTGTTGGCATAATACTCTAACGTTCGGCGAACTCTTCACTGCGGTAGTTCATAAAAAACGGACACAATAATATAGGCGATATCCGTTTTATTGACTGAGATTCGGAGATATGACCGATAGAAAACATCGCGTTTGTCCGGTGGAAAAAGCGGGCGGCCTGGACAATTGCTTTCGGCGCTGGATGCAAAATCCGCGTAAGATCGTGGCGCCTTATGTCAAAGAGGGTATGACCGTTCTGGATATCGGCTGCGGGCCGGGGTTCTTCACGTTGCCTCTGGCCCAACTGGTCGGGCCGGAGGGCCGGGTCATTGCCTGCGATGTGCAGGAAGGCATGCTGCAAAAGGTCCGGGCCAAGGTGCAGGGAACCCCATTCGAACAACGCATCACCCTGCACAATTGCCCCGCGGGTAAACTTGGCCTGTCGGACGCTGTCGATTTTGCCTTGCTTTTTTACGTAGCCCACGAAATCCCCGACCAGGCCGCCTTATTCAAGGAACTGCACGCCCTGCTTATTCCCGCCGGCAAAATCCTGCTCGTGGAGCCGGCCTTCCATGTCTCCAAAGCCGCCTTCGCCCAAACGCTGAAAACGGCCGAGGATGCCGGTTTCATGTTAGTCGCCAGGCCCCGAATGTTTCTAAGCCGGGCGGCGGTGTTGTCAGCGAGCCGCTGATTAACGCAAAGGAATACGGATGTTCACCCCCCAATATTCCTTATCCTCGCTGCGAACATCGCCCATCTGGGATAAAAACATCGCCCATGTTTTAGACAAAGATCGCCCATGTTTACCCCGAACATCGCCTATGTTCTGATGAAACTTGGCCCATGTTTGGACCCAACATAAGAAATATCCGGACCTGCCTTAAGAGATGTTTCCACCCATTTTAAGAAATGTCTGAACCCAATAAAAGGGCTATTTCCGCTAAAATCCCCTTATCCCCCGCCCGACATTAACCTTCATGTCCGCAATCGTAACGGTTGCCCCCGTCCGATAAGGGCTACAAGCCCGTTTAAGCTGTCGCCGTTTAGGCCGTTCACCCGCATTCTTCGCCCGCTACTCGGTAAACGAGACAACAAAAAGCCCCCTTGGGGCATCCGCAGATACATGCCGATGGCCGCAGAATTTAAGGGATATTTATTCGTAGGTAATGTCGCGGGAGCTACCTTTGCCCTTTTTCGTATGTTTTTTCAAATATTCCTCAATCTGCATTAACCGTAATACAGGTGATTTTAGTTCCTTGGTTTCCTTTTTGGCGTGTTCCCTTAATTCATGCAAACAACTCAAGAATTTATCATTGATAATTAAGTCAACGGTAACACCATATTTTTGGAAAATATTCTGCTGTATATCTTCAAGATCCTTCATTTGGTTGTGTTTTGATGTTGCTTTTGATTTTTTAACTATTGGCGACCATAACATAAAGTGTTTATTATACTCGGAGAAATAAGTATTGGCGTAGTCAATATCCTTGGAGAATTTATCGTTGAGCTTGTTAACATTGTTGGTTTTTCTGTCCGTGACGTACATCAATCCTGTAACTAGGTGTATGGCCACTTCACACACGTAAATTGATTTTGTTTTTAGGTTAATGCCAACGACATCAATTTCACCCTGAACATCAGGGGTGTACAGATTTTGCTGTATAAACTCACACCCCTTTATATGTTCTAAATAGGCTGCCACAAGTTCTTCACCAAGATTAATCATTATTACCTCGGAGAGACTAAAGTGATTATGGCTGGCTGGAATAAAGAAAGATGAATTATCATTCGTGTATATGGTGTTGTTAGGAGTTCTTAGATCATATTGGTATCAAAGAGTGGTAATTTTAGTTTTTGGCCCATAAACTGCTGCTCCAATGTTACCTTCAAACCTTGAATGTGGTCCTGCAACAATATGTTCGAAAGGTCGGCTGGAGTTGATGAAACACTTCTCGTATATGATGGCATTGGATACTACTGAATTATTAATATAACAACCCTTGCCTAGAAAAACATTTGGGCCAACAATAGAATCTACGATATGTACACCGTCTTCGATATAGACTGGCTCTATAATTCGATATTTACCAGGAATAAGCGACGGTTTCCGACCAACACGTGAGATTAACATGCGATTTCCGCTGAGAAGTCCTTCTCGTGTACCAACGTCTACCCACTCGGAGTTGAGGCAACACGCCAATACTTTCGATTGTGCGCATAGCCATGCCATAAAAGATCCCAGGCTATCATCATTACAGGGATCTTTGAGATAGGTGGATATCTGATTAGTATCCTCAACTGTGAATATGTAACATGCAGTGCTTATCTTCGTAGTTACTTTCTCTTCTCCCTGTGGTTTTTCTATCACGGATTTGAGAATGTCGCTGGATGTTTTGGCGACTCCAAACTCTTTGGGAGAGACTTTCATTTCGATAACTGCATTTGATGATACACCCCGATTTTGTGCAAATGAGATAAAATCTTTAAGCAGGAAGGAGAAGACATTATCAACGCCAATAACCAAGGTCCATTTTCTTTGCCCAGATTGCAACCGACCTGTTTGGATAAGCTCTCCTAATTTTGCGATGGGTCCTTTAATCTTATTTGCAACTGATGCGTGTTTTACCACTGAGACAGGATAATTCGACACTTTTTGAAGTTGTTGTTCAGTCTCGGTAAAATATTTTGCCTTATTTTTATCGACAGAGACAACAATCTCGTTTATTTGTGGGACATTATTGAGTGATGACACAAGATGTTGTAGAAGCGTATCTCCACCAATATAAAGGAGTGCTTTTGGGTAATCAGAGGTTAATGGCCATAGACGTGTAGCCAATCCTCCGGCGAGTATGACAGCATGGCAAAACTCGAAAGGTTCAGGTTCTCGTTGCGAGTTCAGCGTCCGAAGTAAGTCGGCCAATCCTGCATCGTAATTTTCACGAAAATCGGCATATCGTTTGTCTTTAAGAAATTGCGGTATCTGGCATTTCTCGGCAAGAAGTGGAAGTACTATTACACGTCCCTCTGTGATTTCATCTTGAAGCCGGGAATGCCACTCGGTTTCCACCCAACCAGACGACGTTGCATGTTTTGTAAGCCAGATTGCTAGATAGTCAGTTTGCTTAAGGCCCTCTTGCAATTTCTGTGCAATGGACTCTCCTACACCTATCTTTTCTTCATCCAGCCATACCTCAATACCGACAGCACGCAAGTCTTCGGCGAGGCGTTTTACGGCAGGTTTATCTTGGGACGAGTGGCTGAGAAAGACACTCGGATTTTTTGCCATTGTATCGACTCCTTCAGGCATCTAACAAGTTATAATATGGTTTTCTTGTCAATACCCCGCAGGTTGAACGAATCCCGCAGTTGGAAAGATAATATACCGGCAGGGGGTAAGGAAAACAAGGGGAATTAATCTGCGTTAATCCTGTCAATCATGTCTATATTTCTTTGCGGCTTTTGCGTTCTTTGCGGCCAAAAGAGAGATGCTTCGCTTCGCTCAGCATGACGAAATCCGCGTTCATCGGCGAAATCCGCGGTTCATGTTCTTCTGACTTCCGGGTTCCTCGAGTTCTGAATTCTATTTCCCGCTTAATTTGTGTCCATTCGTGGTGACTATTACCTCTTGCAATTGGTAGCCAGGACGGTAGGATTTAGGGGTAAAGTGGCTTTTTTATAGGAGATACAGCGATGCCCAGCGGCAATGTGAAGAAAATAGTTCTGGCCTACAGCGGCGGACTGGACACGAGCGTGATCCTGCCGTGGCTGAAGGAAAAGTATGGGTGTAAGGTCATCGCCTTTGCGGCCGAACTCGGTCAGGGCAGCGAACTGGCGGGCATAAAGAAGAAGGCTCTGGCCAGCGGGGCGGATAAGTGCATCGTGGCCGACCTGCGGAAAGAGTTCATCGAAGATTACCTCTGGAAGCTGCTGCGTTCGGGAGCGGTCTATGAGAATGGCTATCTATTGGGAACCAGCATCGCCCGGCCCCTGATCGCGGCCAAACAGGTCGAAGCGGCTCAGGCCGAAAAGGCGGATGCCGTGGCCCACGGGGCGACCGGCAAGGGCAACGACCAGGTGCGGTTCGAGCTGACCTATATGGCCCTGGATCCCACCCTTAAAATCATCGCTCCCTGGAAAGACCCAACCTTCGAGCTGACCAGCCGGGAGGCGGCGGTGGAG
>JAFGBA010000012.1 GCA_016933395.1 Sedimentisphaerales bacterium
ATTATGTCATGCCGGTTTATCAGTGCCTATCGCACTCGAGATTACAGCCAGATATTTATTCTGTCACTGTTGTTAATGGTCGTGGCGGCCATGACGTCGGGCGGCATCATTTTAGCGCCTTTTTTTGTAATCTTCACGCTTCTGGCCGGATATAGCGTTATGCTGTATCAGTTACAACGACAAATTGAAATTGTCACGGCAACACGGTTTGTCGGCCGAGTTCCCACTGCTGAAGAATATCGCAGCGCCATTAACGCCGCACGCACCTACTGGCGTCAATTAGGACATATACGGTTCCATTTTAGCGCCGGAATTATTTTATTTGTGGCCCTCGCGTTGGCGCTGGCGGTTTTTTTTGGTTTTCCCCGATTGGAAACCGGTAGTCTGTTGGGCAGCAAATTAAGCGATGCTTCGGTTAGTGGTTTTTCTGAAATGGTGCGTTTCGGACAAATTGACCGCAATCAAACCCTGCGCCAAATCATCGCCCGTGTTTCCTTTCATCAAAACGGAACCCTTTTAACCGGTCAGGATGGTCCTTTTTACCTACGCGGAGTCACTCTGGATAGATTTCGATCGGGCGATGAATACACCGAAGATGATGTATGGGTGCGATCTTTTCCCGTATACCTCACCAATGAACGGAAAACCTGCACGTCCATCCAGGATTCACCGGATGTTATCACGCAACAAATACTGCTTTCCGGTTATCAAAGTAATCTGATGCCCGGTTTATATCCTATTGTTGCTATTGATGGTTTACCGGAAAATTCTTATAATTATTGCGATCTCGATTCCACGGCTTCTTCCCTCTCTATACATCCTCGGCCCACCTGGGAATACCGCGCCGCGTCACTTGCAATTATTTCTCCTGAACAGGCGAAAGAGCGGTTTAACCGGCACGTTCGCCAACTGGGGCAATTTTGGCCGCTTTACTCCAGGAATAAAGTCTCGCTCTCCGCAACCGTTGATAAATTAGCTTATGAAATCGTCGGCGATTTAGCCGAAGAACGCCAACAACTTCAAAACCTCGTTGACCAGGCGTTCCTGCAATGGCTCCACATCGCGGCGGGAATAACCGCGACGAACTTTGCATACGACGAAACGCCTTTTATCTTGCCGGGAACGTGGGGGTATAAATACGCTCCGCCTGACGAATACGAGCTTGAGTTATTGGATAATCTATACGAAGCCAACGCGGAGTTATCGAGAATTGATCAAACCATTATGCAGCGCATCATCAGTTGGTTGCAAAACAATTACCGTTATTGCGCCAGTCCGCCGCCGATAACTCCGGATGAATCGGAGGAGGAAAACGACGACGAGGACTATTTCCATCCGATAATTGAATTTTTGAAGAATCCCGGCGTCGGCAAGGCCGGAAATTGCGAATATTTTGCCTCCGCAGCAACCATGCTGGCTCGTTCCCTGGGACTGAGAGTTCGTCTGGCCGGAGGATATCTGACCTGGGAATACATTCCCGAAAATGAATATTTTATTGTCCGGCAAAGCGACGCTCACGTCTGGACAGAACTCTATACTGTCACCAATGACTGGATAACCTATGATCCGACGCCAACAATACCGCTGCAAATTGAATCATCTTCCCCCGGCGGTATCAAAGCCTGGATGACTCGTCTTAGCGCTCGTCTGGAACAATGGCAAGTCCGCTGGTTACGTTATACCGCTTCACACCAGGAAGATACGGACCTTTACTGGGCCGATGCCGTATCTCAATGGATAGCTTCATTGGAATCTGACCGAGATAAATCCCCCGGCCGCATCCGTCAGGGATTACTAACATGGTTTACTCATAATTCTGACGAATCTTATTTTGCCCTTTTCTTGCGCTGGATGATTTTCTTTCTTGCGATCGTTGACATTGGAATCGGGGTACGTGAATTGCTTCTCTGGCTGATACCGAAATATACCCGTTGGCGGGCTTACCGTCGTTATCTATGCTGCTACGACGATAACACTATTGCATTTTATCCTCAAATGCTGCAAATGCTTCAACATCTGCACTTGCATAAACCCGCCGCCATGACCCCGCGCGAATTTGCTATTCGGGTAATGCACTATGATGAAGAGGCTTTTGCCCCCGTCGGCCAACTCAGCGAGGCATATTACCGTGTTCGTTTTGGCCGGTTACCCCTGGATGAGACTCGCCGCCAGTTCATTGATGATGCCCTGCAACGCCTGGGCATCGTCATTAAATCGATCTGTAATACGGTTAAACGCCCCT
Organism: Sedimentisphaerales bacterium; assembly: GCA_016933395.1. Classification (GTDB taxonomy): domain Bacteria; phylum Planctomycetota; class Phycisphaerae; order Sedimentisphaerales; family SM23-30; genus JAFGBA01. Next base: position 2,243 of record JAFGBA010000012.1, read on the forward strand.
GGCCTTGGGAGCATAAATCCGATCTTTAATTTCCGTATAAACACCCAAATAATATAGAATAATCATCCTCGTTAAACTGGCTTAAAAAAGACGATTGACAGTTATCCCCATTTACCCTAAATTTATGCTGTTTTGGGCGATTAGCTCAGTTGGCTAGAGCGCCTGCTCGACATGCAGGAGGCCACAGGTTCAAGTCCTGTATCGCCCAGTCGACAATTTCATTCAGGGAAACAAGTTACACGACTATCATTAAAAATCCTTCCACCGGTCAGTTTGAGTAAAATAGGTAAAATTCACAACATTATCCGTGAGGCGCTTACGTATTATTTTTTATAGTAGTAAACTTTCGCACTTTATTTAATGTTTAAGCGGCTGGAACTAAGGCTTCCAGCAGGAATTCGAATTTTTTATCATGTACGGCG
>JAFGBA010000117.1 GCA_016933395.1 Sedimentisphaerales bacterium
CCTGTTCCTTAAGGATAATATCGCCGCAACGCCGGTCAAGGTGACGGTGATCCAAAAGGCGAGTAGCTCGCAGATCGTCTTCATGGTCCCTGATGGCGAGGTCAGCGCGGAGAGCGCCTACTTGCTGCTCCGCCGCCGCAACAAGACCGATGGCCCGCTGGTCGAAGGCCAAAGTGAGACCATGGAATTTAACCCGGCCAGTGTGGCCGTAACCACGTAGATACTCATGTGGATTCCTCTTAAAGGAGCGGCGGCGTTCTTGGTGAACGTCGCCGCTTTTTTTATTTATCATGTCTCGCCATGTGGCAGCGAGGAACGCAGCGGGTTTGCGACAGAAACCAAGATAATAAGCCCCTATGGGGCCGCTAGCTGGTAAGGGTCTCATGACCCTCGGCCTGCAATTGCCGCTGGGCGAGGTAGGTCAGGAGGATATCCTTGTTGTTTTTGGCCAGGATCAGGCAAAACAGGGTGGTTGTCTGGATAATCAGGAAGCCAAGGCCGAACGTGGCGCCGGCGATGATGAAAACGATATAACCGCCGCCTTCAGGCTCTATGGGTAAGCCGGCATACCAATGGAGTAAAAATCCCAATAAGACGGCCAACGCCAGTTGCCCCACGCCCAACACCACCAAGAGCGGCTTGCGACGCTGCACCTTTTGGATGCTTTCCAGGGCCTTTTCGGCCTGTTTCCGGTCAATCGGCTTCATGTTTTGCCTTCCTTTCACCTTGATCGGTTTGGTTCTTGTCGATATCGTCCTGCCAATACTGCTGGACGAGATAATCCAGAAGAATATCATAGTGCTTACGCACTAAAGTTATGATAATCACATACATTCCCGTGAATAAAAAAAAGAATGCCATCCCTATCCGAACCACAACGCCCAAGACATCCTCGCTGGTAAAGTTACCCTGAGGCGTTGCATGCAGATTCTGATATAATGAGAGAAGTGGGATAAAGACTATTACTAGACATATTATTCCTATGACCATATTACCTCGCAAATTTCGCCGGTGACAAAGCTGGATGCAATTTAATGCTTCTATAGCCTTTTCCCGTTTAATTGGTTTCATAGCAAGCCATCCTTTCGCATGGGTAGGCAGGAAGTCGTTGTTATCAATCCGCATCACTTCGTTTACCAGACACATCCGCGTATGGATCGTGTTGCTTATGCTGCTGGGCGAGATGCTTCAGGAGGATATCGTAGTTTTTCCATTGACAATTCAAATATAAACCAAAACTTCCTATAAATAAAAGCAAGAATCCTCCCCCTATCTGCAACACATCACGCCATATATCATCGCCACTCAAGCCAACCAAATTCGACCTGAGCAAATCCGAGCGGAGTTTAATAAAAGGTAACAAACCTGCGAATACAAAAATTAACCCCGAAACACCGTAAATACGCATCCAGCTCCGCAGCCGCTGAAGGCGTTTCAGGACTTCTACGGCCTGTTCTCGGTTGATCGGCATCATGGTTTGCCTTCCTTTCGGGTGAATTAAGTTGTCTCGCTCTGTGGCAGCGAGGAACGCAGCAGGTTCCCTTCGTTTCCAAAATAGAAACAGCCTATGGCTGTCTCGCCTACCGAGCAGGCGGCGTAGACGCCGGGTTGCTCCCTGTTGACCGCGGCGATCCGGTCCAGCCTTTGGCTGGCCCCTAGCCGGGGAGGGGGTAGGAGCGGGCCAGTTCGGCGGTTTCATTGCGGACCATGGAGACGATCTTGTCATCGCCGCCGGATTTGAGCGTCAGGTCGATCCAGTCGGCGATGAGTTTCATGTGCACCTCCTTGAGGCCGCGGGTGGTGACCGCCGGCGTGCCGATGCGGATGCCGCTGCACTCGCTGCTGGGCCGGGGATCGAAGGGGATGAGGTTCTTGTTGACCACGATGCCCGCATCATGCAGCCAGGTTTCCGCCATGACGCCGGTCAGGTCGGCGTTGTAGCTGCGCAAGTCCACCAGGAGCAGGTGGTTGTCGCTGCCGCCGGTGACCAGCCGGAAACCCTTCTTTAGCAGTTCCTCGCAAAGCATCCGGCAATTGCGGATGATTTGTTCGGCGTAACTCTTGAATTCCGGCGTCATGGCCTCGGCGAAGGCCACGGCCTTGGCGGCGATAACGTGGCACAATGGCCCGCCCTGCAGGCCGGGGAAGACCGCCGAGTTGATGGCTTTGGCGAATTCCTTCTTGCACATGACTGTTCCCGCCCGCGGGCCGCGAAGGGTTTTGTGGGTGGTGCTGGTGACGAACTCGCACACCGCCACCGGGTCGGAGTGCAGCCCGGCCGCCACCAGGCCGGAGATGTGGGCAATGTCGGCCATGACCTTGGCCCCGTGGGCGTGGGCAATGTCGGCGATCCTGGGAAAGTCAATCTCACGCGGGTAGGCGCTGCCGCCGCAGACCACCAGTTTGGGTTTGTGTTCGGCGGTAAGTTGGGCAATCTGGTCGTAATCAATGGTTTCGGTATCCTTGCGAACGCCATAATGAACAAAATGATAAAACTTTCCGGAAAAATTCAGCTTCATTCCGTGGCTGAGGTGGCCGCCATGGTCCAGGCTCATCGCCACCACGGTATCGCCCGGCTCAAGCTGCGAAAGATACACCGCCATATTGGCCTGGCTGCCTGAATGCGGCTGGACATTGGCGTGTTCGCAACCGAACAGTTGCTTACATCGTTCGATGGCCAGCGTTTCCACCTCGTCGATATGTTCGCAACCGCCGTAATAGCGTTTGCCCGGCAGTCCCTCGGCGTACTTATTAGTCAGGCAACTGCCCGCCACCACCAGCACGGCCGGTGAGGCGTGGTTTTCCGAGGCGATCATCTCCAGCATTGATTGCTGGCGGTGCTCCTCGCGTTGGATGATGGCGTAAACCTCGGGATCGCTTTTTTCAAGATATTTCCAGTAACCCAGCACAGTTTATCTCCTTCTATTTGCCCATCTAAAGGCTTATCCACCGGCATTTTAGCCCGAATATCGCCTGCGACAAGGCAAATTCGCCTGACAATGGGTGATAAATGTGGTATAATAATAGCGGTTAGCTAAAGGACCCTCACGGATGAAACATTTCATACCCTTATTAGTTGTTTTATCAGTCTGGGAGATTGCCGCCGTGGCGGCGGAACAAATTACACCTCCGCCTGTTAAACCTAAAATCCAACCCACGGTATCTGTAACTCAGCCGCCGGCTAAACCTGTTGTCCCAGAGAAGCCGTCGACTCCGCCTGCCGAAAAAGCTATAATTCCGCGCCTGGTTGTTGGCGACCCCAATACGCCTCATAAGACTTCACGTTTGGCCGGCCCTGTGCCGGTGCGTAAACCCGGCAGCCGCAACCGGACGCTTCTGGTCCTCAACCGCCGGCCTATCAGCGTTGATTACAAGGAACTCGACCTGGAAGCCGTTCTGAATGACTGGCGCGACCGCACCGGCGTCAATATGGTGGTTTACTGGCCCGCTATCGAGTCAACCGGCATCAACCGCGACGATCCCATAACGCTGCGACTCGATGATGTCGCCCCCGAACGGGTGCTGGGCATGGTGCTTAAACAGGTTTCCGGCGGCGGCCGAGGCGCTATCACTTATCGCATCGCCGCTGACGGCGTTATCGAAATCGACGTTGCCTCCCCCTGGGATGCTTATGAGTTCCGCGTATATTATATCGCCGACCTGATTGAACGCCCCTCCATGCCGCAAAGCTATCGATAAACACATGTATAGCCGGGCAAAAAGAATAATAGATCACCGGCGTTTACATCATCGCAAAATATAAAAAACGCCAGAGGGAATTGAAACCCTCTAGCATAAGAACGAGAGAATCTTTGTTCAGTCAGCAATAAGTTTCTCATGTAACGTATTATCAGCAACAATAATACAACATTGACAATACGACTCGTAGTACAAAATACCCACATATGCCTTGCTTCTATCAATAATCCAACGGCATCCGGTCTATGCCAGAATAAATAAAGGCCTCAAAGTTGTTCGAGCGTAATAACCACAAATCAGGTAAATCCACCTGATCGACGTGGGTGTCTTTAAAGACGAGGTTAATTTTTTTTCTGTGTCGATTAACACATATCTGCCACATCTCATTGGATTCCCATTGAGCTTGTATCGTAG
>JAFGBA010000118.1 GCA_016933395.1 Sedimentisphaerales bacterium
CCTGTATCGGTGATTTCAAGAATAATCCGATTATTCTGTTGGTGCGCTGAAAGGTTCAGGCAGCCTCCGGCTTTGAGCATGGCCTGGCGAGCGTTGATTATCAAATTCAGCAGCACCTGTTGCAGTTGGGCGGGTATCATCCAAACATTTACATCTGAAGCGATATTTTGCCGGACGCTGATACGATCCTTGTTCAGGTCGCGCGCCAGGCAGTGAAAACATTCTTCCACGGCCGCCGCCAAATTGATCTGCTGAGGTTGTTGATGGGAATTACGAACCAGACCAAGCATGCTTTGGATAATCAAAGCGGCCCTGTTGCCGTGCTTGATGGTTTTTTCCAGGGCTTTTCGCATCAAGTCGATGTCTTCTTCATGGCGCAAGGCCAATTCGGCGTAATTAATCATGGGGGTCAGGAGATTATTGAATTCGTGGGCGACCAGGCAGGCGGTGGTTCCGAGGCTGGCAAGTTTCTGGACGGCCTGAATTTGTTGCTGCAAGAGTTGAATATGCGCTTCATTATCGCGAATTTGCTGGTGCAGGCTGCAACGGCGTTGTAAAGGACCGGTCAACGGATACTCCTCGAATATTTGACTATAAGTTGTTTATCATAGGAGTTATAATAGTTATCGGTCCTTACCCGAAAACGGCGGGACCGCGCACCTATTTATAATCGGGCGTAAACCGGAGAATCCTTGAGCTTATGGATGAGCAAAAGTTATTGGATGAAATGATTGATTTGGCCCGTCGTTTGGGCCTGGAGGTGCGAATTACCCCGCTTGGCGGCGAAGGCGGGGGTGTGTGCCGGGTGCGGGACAAGCGGGTTTTGTTCATCGATGCGCTGGCGGCGATACCGGAGCGTTTGGAACGAACGGCACAAGGCCTTGCGGGATTACCCGATCTTGATGATTGCTTTATTTTACCCGAAGTTCGCCAATATCTGGAGCAATACACCGGCGATGGCAAGGTAGATGGGCGTTAATATCTATAAATAAAGCAGTTATTTTAATTTACTATAGATTGTAGGTATAGCGGGTAAGACGGGCCGGCACTGGACGGTCGGAAAGGTTGGGCTTATAATGTTCGGGTTAAGAGTAAAGATATCGGATTTCATCCCGAAGGTACAGGTTAGATAGCAGGAGAGCATTGATGGCCGAACCCGTCAAGGAAACGCCGACGGAAACCAGCACGATTCTGGTGGTGGATGATAACACCCAAAATGCCGAGTTGATGCAGGCATATCTGGAATCGCTGGATGTGGAAGTACGAATTGCCGTTGACGGCGTTGATGCCATGGAGCAGATCAAAGTCTCCCCGCCGGACATTATCCTGTTGGATATAATGATGCCGCGGATGAGCGGATTTGAAGTGTGCCGGCGGGTCAAGAACGATCCCGCGACGAGGGACATTCCGGTAGTAATTGTTACGGCCCTGAACGAGTTGGCGGATATTGAGCGGGGTGTGGATTGCGGGGCGGATGATTTTCTCAGCAAGCCTATTAATAAACTCGAACTAATCACGCGGGTGAAAAGCCTATTACGTGTGCGGCATTTAAAGAGCGAACTGGAACGCACCTTGTCTTATCTGGAAGAGATTGAGGGTGGTAATGATATTGAATAACAAAAAGGGTGATTCATGAAACAACAAGCGGTTTGGCGCATTGGCATAGGGATCATGATTTTAATGATGGCGGGGAATGGGGGGAAAGCGGTGGGGGAAGGGGGCGATCAGCAGCTATGGACCGGACGGGAAATGAGATTGATAGATCAGCCTGACGAGATTGTGGCGACGTTGGAAAACGGCTTGACGATAATTTTGCGCCGCCATGATGTCGCACCGGTGGCGACAGTCCGATTCTATGTGCGAGCCGGGTCGATTTGGGAGCAGGGATATTACGGCGCCGGTCTTAGCCACTTGTTCGAGCATCTGTTAATGGGCGGTTCGACAACGAATCATACCGACGTTGAATTACGCAATATGATGATGCAAATTGGGGCCGACCACAATGCCTTCACCAGCAAGGACCGGACGATGTATTACCTGACGGTCCCGCGCGAGCATATTCGCACGGCGATAATGATACTGGCCGACCGGGTGACGCGCCCGGCGTTTCCGCAGGAGGAATTCGACCGGGAATGGAGCGTGGTGCAACGGGAACTGGAGATGAACAACGCATTGCCGGAGCGTCAGACGTATAATTTTTTTAATGAATTGCGTTATAAGGTTCATCCGATGCGGTTTCCGGTCATTGGCCACCAGGAAATATTGCGCCAGGTAAGCCGGCAGGAAATTCTGGATTACTATCAGCGGATGTATGTGCCCGATAACTCAATCGTCACGGTCGTGGGCGATATCGATGTTGAAGACATGTTGGCGGCGGTGCGTGAGGAGTTTTCCGGTTATCAACGGCGGCCGGCGCCGGAGATCGTTTTGCCGGAAGAACCGTCGGTTACAGCGCCGCGGCGGCTGGTCAAAGTGTTCGAGTCGATGCAGGGACCTGCAAAATTATGGCTGGGGTTTCCGGGATTCAAGCTTCAGCACAAAGACCTTTATGCGTTTGACACATTGGCGAATATTCTGGGACAGGGTCGCAGCAGTCGATTATACCGTTCGTTGCGTGAAGAAAAACAACTGGTGTTGAATATCGACGCCTGGAATTTTACGCCTTATTATGTTGATGGGACATTTTTAATCGTATGTGATCTGTCTCCGGAAAACGTATCCGATGCGGAAAAGGCCATCTGGGAGGAATTGGAGCGGGTTTGTCGGGAAGGTGTAACGGAGGAGGAACTGGCCCGCGCGAAACGGCAGTTGGAGGTGGGGCATATTCGTCAAAGTCAGACCGCCGAACAGATTGCCGACAATATGGCCCAGGATTATCAGTCCACTAGCGATGTGCATTTTTCCGACCATTATGTTGAGCGCATGAGCCAGGTGACGGCCGACCAGGTGCAGGATATGGCGCGGAAATATTTTGATCGCAACCGGCAAATCACCCTGGTGCTTACGCCCCGTTCGCTTGCAACCGGTTCGGAGGAGAAGGAAAAAACCGCCAAAGCCGAAGAAGGAGGCATTCGTAAGATCACGCTGGATAACGGATTGCGGGTGTTGCTCAAGCCCAATCGCGCAGCACCGCTGGTTAATGTGCAGATGTGGGTGGTAGGGGGATTGCTCGATGAAAGCGATGATAATAACGGCATAAGCTGGATGATGACACGTGCAAGCCTGCGTGGAACGGCGAATCACACCGCTCGCGAAATCGTCGAATATTTTGACGGCGTCGGCGGTGAATTAACCGCGGAATGCGGCAATAATACGTTTTATTACAAGATGGAAGTCATGCCGCGCGACCTGACGGAATCGCTGGGAATATTCCGCGATGTGGTTCTGACGCCAACTTTTCCTCTGGAAGAAGTGCAGAAGGTGCGAGCGGTGCAATTAGCGATGATCAGCCGACTGAAGGATTCCTGGAATGATGAGGCCGGCCAGATTTTCCGGGAAAAGTTTTTTGTTCACAGCCCGTATCGTCGGGGGAAACTGGGTGTAGTGGAAACCGTCCAGGCCTTGACGCCGGAACAGCTTTCAACCTGGCATTCTCACTGCGTGGCCGGCAGCCGGGCGGTGCTGACGGTATTTGGCGACATTGATCCCGATGCGATAGAAAACATAGTGCGTGAATCTTTTGCCGGGATGCCCCATGGCGAATCCTTTGACGCCGGTCGAATTGCAGCGGAACCAGCCATTGAGCAACCGCGGCGATTTTATCAACCGACGGAAAAGAAAGGCGCTACGGTGTATATCGGTTATCCCGGCATGACGATAACGAATATCGAAGATCGTTACGCGATGGACGTTCTGACGGGCATTGTCGGTTCGGTGCACGGCTGGGTGCATGAGGAATTGCGGGGGGCGGGGCTGGTGTATTACGGCTGGTTTTTCAGTTTTCCGGGATTGTCACCGGGATTTGTGGCGGCGACGGCGCAATGCGAGCCGGACAAGGCCGAAGAGGTGCTGGAGCGCATCGAGCGTTTGATTGACAAGGCCGCGCAAGGCGAGGTAACGGACGAGGAGATTGTCCGATCCAAGAGCAATTGCATCAACGAAGAGGTTTTAAGCAAGCAAACCAACGATGACGCTGCGCAGTCCGCGGCGTTGGATGAATTATATGGATTAGGTTACGATTGGTCCGCGCAATATGCCCGGCGCATTATGGCGGTGACGCCCGAAGATGTGCGACGGGTGGCGAAAAAGTATTTAACCCGGCCGCCGACCGTGTCCATTATTTCCTCGCAAACACCCGAGCAAACAGTGTCACAAAATGAACAAAAACAGAATTAAACGGATGCTTCAGGCGTTGTCGGCAGGCAGGTCAGTATGATGATTCGTATCGGTATCAGTTTGAACTATCGCGAAATGCCCAACGGCGTCGAGCAGGCGTATCTCGATCAGGGATATTTTGACTTTCTGCCGTGCGATGAAGTGATTCCGGTTCCGCTGGTTCCCACGTTAAAAGAGTCGTTGCAGAATAGATTGCTGGACGATTTGGCGGGTATTATTCTTACCGGCGGCAACGATCTGGATCCCAAGTTATGGGATGAGCCGCGCCATGAAAAAACGCAGTTACTGCATCCTCGCCGTCAGGCGGCTGATTTGGCATGGTATCATCAGGCCAGAAAACATGATCTGCCCATTCTTGGCATTTGCATGGGAATGCAATTAATCAATGTCGCTCAGGGGGGCGGTTTACACCAGCATCTTAATGAGTTCGAAGGCCCGGTGGATCATTCTCAAGGCCGCCATGAATTGATTATCAGCCGGGATAGCCGGCTTTACCGGATTTTTCAGCGGGAGCGCACGTCGGTAAACACAAGTCATCATCAGGGCGTGGCGAGATTGGGACGCAATTTGCAAATTGCCGCGGAGGCCGAAGACGGCGTCATCGAAGCGATTGAGCACGATAAAGCGGCATTTTGTCTTGGGGTGCAGTGGCATCCGGAGCGCGACAGCGCCAATCCCATCAACCAGGCCGTGCTTAAAGCTTTTTTCAATGCCGCGCGGGATTATCAGAACGTAGGTTTTAGCGGTAGCGTTTAAGTTCGCGTTTGACGTCGATGTCCTGCTGTTTGCGGCGCAGTTGATCGCGTTTGTCCGAAGCGCTTTTGCCGCGGGCAATGGCGATTTCCACTTTGACGTATCCTCGGGAGAAATATATTCGCAAAGGCACCAGGGTTAATCCCTTTTGGTTAATTTTGCTTTCTATTTTGCGTAATTCGCGCCGATGCACGAGTAATTTGCGGGGTCGGGCCGGTTCGTGATTGGTAATATTCCCATGCGTGTAGGGTTTAATGGTGCAGCCCATTAGCCAAAGCTCGCCGTCGCGCAAGCGGCCGAAGGCGTCTTCTAGGTCGGCGCCGCCCTGGCGCAGTGATTTTACTTCCGTACCCAGAAGGGCAATGCCGGCCTCGAATTTTTCAAGTAAATGATACTCAAAATGGGCCTTTTTGTTTTTGATCGTGGGGCTGAATTTGCCTCCGGTCGATCCGGCGGATTGTTTGTTATTTTTACTCATAAATTACGGATATCGCCAACATAGCAAACCAGTGTAGCGTCATTCCGTAGGATTTGCAATGGTTCCCAGCGGCCGATAATTTACACTTTTTGGCCAATAACTGAGAACCACAGGTTTTTTCTGCTTGAATCTTGAGGAAATTTATTCTGCAAAGGTTTTTTCTTACAAGAGCGATTTGGCAAAAGGTAAAATAAAGGTTATAATTTGTTGTGCGGTCGGAAAAGGACGCCAAACTATGGGAGAGCAGCTTTGAGGCAGCAGCACACGGTAGTGCATATTTTGCCGCAGACGTCGGACGCCGGGGGCATAATGGGTGTGTACGCCAATCTTCTTACGTCTCAGGCCTACAATGACCGTATTGAGCGAACGGTTTTTATCGGTCCTTGTGATTTGAATTCATTGGCGGAAAAACCATTATTGTATCCGGAAGAGATTCTCTTTTCATCCTCTCATGGTATTGTGCAGCATCCCGCTGCGCGTAAGCTGGCGGAAGTGGAATGCAAATACGGCGTTCGTTTACTCTACGGGCGTTGTCGCTTTGTCAATGAAGCCAGTGGACGATGGCAACGACCGGAAGTGATTCTTATCGATGCGGTACGGGCATACGATCATACGGTGAACGCCCTTAAGGGATGGATGTTTGAAGAATTCGGCCTGGAGAGCATTCGTTACGAGCATTCCCAGGCGTATGAACGTGCGGTTCGTTTTGCCCCCGCCGCCCTGGCGATCCTGCGGGCGTTGCAATTGGCGGATCCGAACCGCCCGGCGGTGATGCTTGGTCAGGATGAATTAAGTGTGCCCATGTTGCTGGCGGGAATGATGGATCCGTTGGCGGCCTATAAAACCGTCTTTTGGGCGCAGGGGTGTCCCGCGGCGCAGCGGCAAATCGAGCAGCATTCCGGCCATGATACGCGATTTTATAATCTCATGGCTCGCGCGGAGGAGGAGCACTTTTTTGGTGAAGAATTGTTTGCACCGCAAGATGGGGACTATTGCCATGCCCTGATGCGCGCCGCACGCAATTGTGATACGATGATCGCCGTCAGCGATATGGCGGCGCGGGAATTACGGTTTTTTGATCCGGTGTTAATGCATTTGCCGGTGTTGTTGTGCCCGCACGGCATAGCTGACAGCAAACCTGGTTTACATCAGCGTCAGCAAGCACGAGAGCATTTGCGTCAATTCACAGAAAATTTATTGGGTTATCGCCCTGATATTATTTTATCGCACGTTATGTTTTTATCGCTGAAAGCAGCCGTTTGGCGCGATCTGAGAGTATTATATCAGTTGGAAAACAAGTTGGTTCAGGCGAATCAGCAGGGTATTTTTTACCTGGTGGCGACGGATCAGCCGGTGCGTTCCTCCACGGAGGTGCAGCGTATGGAAAATGGCTGGAACTGGCCGTTGGAGCATCAGCCGGTCCAGCCCGATCTCAGTCCCCAGGAAGCAAAAGTATACACGTATATTCAGGAATTTAACCGTCGTTGCCAGGCATTGCGCATTGTACTCATCAACCAGCCGGGATTTTTCCCGGATAAATGTGGTCGGCATTGGCCGGAAGGTATGGTCGAGGCGGATCTGGGGTTGGGCAGCGATGTTGTCTTTGCGCAAGGTATTTACGAACCTTGGGCCGAATGCGCTTTAACGGCAATGGCGAACGGAGCCTTGGGTGTTATAACGACTACCGCCCGTCCGCCGACGTCGTCAAATCTGATTCCTGCTGATTATATAAATGTGCTGGAAATATCCAGAAATTTGCGAGATTTATCTGCTTTGGATCAGGCCGCCCGCGATGTAGTGGAAGAGCGTATCAGCACCCGCGTGGCGAAGGAAATATGGTCGCGATTGGCGGGGGCGTCGCTGGAAAAAAGACTTCAGGCCGGCGGGGAATTGCGGTCCCGTTATGGATGGGATGTCATCTGCCGTGAATATTTCCTGCCGGCGCTTGACCGGGCTTATAAGCATCATCGACTTCGCCAGATTGCCTGAAAATCAGCTATCGCGGTATAAGTTCACTTTTGAGGGGGTGAAGACACGCAATTTCTTGTAGGTTTATTATAATGCCGTAAAAATTTATTTTGCAGGATGTTATGTTTGTAAAAGGTGACGGGTTGACTTTGTAAGTGGTCTGGACTAGTATTACCCGGCATGTTTCGTGGGTTTTTACTATGCCTTTGCGGGGGAATGGCCGCAGTGGCTTGCGGATGCAGACCGCACCAATCGTCCATTGATGAATCCCTCCTCGCGAATGAGAATATTTTTGCTCCTCCTGAAATTCGCGATGAATTACTGCTGGTAAGTTGTTATTTTCAACCTTATGAGGTGGGGGGTGGTGTGGCCGTGGCGAATCTTCCTTTTTGGGATAAATTGAGCTTGGATGGGGGTGCAGTGGGGCGGCATGAGCGGCCTGTTCCCGGCGAAAAATGGGGCATTCCTTCTGGTATGGTGCAGCGGTGGCGAGAAAATGGCCTACGAGTTGCAGTAGGATCAGGAGACGACTGGGCGGAAGTTGTAGCGGATTTACAGGAGCAGGGGGCAAAAGCAATACCTGGCACAACAGCTTTTTACAGATTGGCCGGTCAAGTGGTTGATTTTCCTTTATTGCGTACGGGGCCACGGACGGTTTTCATTTTTCGTGGAGGCGCAGCGCCCCGCGGAAGCGAATGGCCCGCCGGTCAGATGTTTTTTCGAGTTGGATGCCGGCCGTTGGGAGAGCAGGTTGAAAACGGTCCTTGTTTCATCAGTCTTGTGCCGGTATTGGTTGACGCTGATCAACCGTTGCATTATCCCGGCCTGGATATTCCTAATGCGCCCGCTAAACAAGAACTGGTGATAGAGGACCTTCTGCTCGAAGGGACTTTGCCGCCAAATAGTTTTTTTTGTATTGCCCCGACGGATACGAACGGGTCGATCAGCCATTGCGGCAAAGCGTTATTGACCGCCGGAGAAGAGCCTGTGGCCGTGCAATGGATCGTTTTGCTGGCGCCGCAGATGGCGACCGGAAAACAGATTAAGGAACAAATCGAGACAAGTAAACGTTTGTCACCATGACGTTGATAAGGATATATTGTGTCAGACATCTCCAAGCCTGTTGATTCACATTTTCCCCCATTATCGGATGATTATTATCGTCAGCTCTTTGATAACAGCAATTTTGGCATCATTGGCGCTGATAAGCAGGGGCGGATAATAAGTTGGAATCGTACGGCGGCGCAATTATTTCATGCGACATCTGAAGAGATGATAGGCCGACACGTTGAACGGATTGTGCCCGAAGATCGTCGGGAGCTATTGCGGCGCGTGCTCGAACGGGCGGTGAATCGTAATCAAAGCGCGGAATTCGAGGCCGAGCATCGCGACGAACACGGGGAGAAAATGCATCTGGCGGTTTTCATAGCGCCGATTGTTGATGAGCACGGCCGGGTTCAGGAACTGGCCGCATGGGTGAGGGATATCACCCGGCGAAAGAGTCTGGAGCGCCAGTTGATGCAAGCGGAGAAAATGGTGTCGCTGGGCACATTGTCATCGGGGGTGGCGCATCACTTTAATAATATTCTTGGGGGCGTAATGACGGTCGTGGATTTCGCCCTGCAGACCGATAATCCGGAAACACGTCGTCGGGCGCTGGAGATGACCGCCGAGGCCGCCCAGCGTATGGCGAAAATTACGCGTTCGCTGTTGACGTTCGCCGAGCAGGATAATCGCCAGTTCGATTTGTCTGATTTGACCGAAGTCGTGTTGACGTTTGTGCATCTGGTGGAAAAGCCGCTGGGGCAGAAGAATATCACGGTTGAAATGCATCTGCATAACGTTCCGGTGTTTGAAGTGCCGGGTTCACGCATGCATCAGGTGCTGGGGAATCTGCTCGATAACGCCGAACAGGCCATGCCCGAAGGCGGTCAGGTGCATATTCACCTGCACCAGCAGCGAGGTGAGATCATTTTGCAGTTTACCGACACCGGTTGCGGCATCGCCCCTCGCGATATGAGCCACGTATTTGAACCTTTTTTTACCACGCGCGACACCATGGTCGGCGGCAATCAACGGGCCGCGGGATTGGGGCTGAGTGTGGTGCATGGCATTATTCACGAAATGGGTGGAACCGTTTCCGTGGATAGCGCCTTGGGCCAGGGAACGACGTTTACGATTCGTTTTGCCTTGGCCGCTGCTCCGCCTCAAAAAGATCAGTCAACAGCGCCGGAGTCTTTGCCGTGAACAGCCATTCCGGGAAACTGCGGATAGCGACATGTCAATTTTCCGTTAGCGCCGATATTCGGCGTAATGCCCGGGCCATCAGTCGTTTTTTGCAGCGGGCGAAGAAAAGCCGTGCTGACATGGTGCATTTTTCCGAATGCGCCCTCAGCGGATATGCGCCGACGGATTGGCCCAATCTGAAAAGACCGGACTGGAATCTGCTGATTGAACACACACGGGGGATAATGGTCCAGGTTAAAAAACTGGGTTTGTGGGTGGTTCTGGGGAGCATCCATCGGTTGACCGAACCGAATAAGCCGCATAACAGCCTTTATCTCATTACTCCCACGGGGGAAATTGTAGATCGCTACGATAAACGGTTTTGTATGCAGCCGGAACTGGCCTATTATTCGCCCGGCGACCATTTTGTTACGTTCACTGTCAACGGCGTTAAATGCGCCTTGTTGATATGTTTCGACCTGCGGTTTCCGGAATTATATCGAGAACTGAAAAAGCAAAAGGTCCAGTGTATCCTGCAATCATTCTATAACGCCCGTCAGTCCGGCCCCAGCGTGCACACGCACATCATGCGACAGACGATGCAGGCCCACGCCGCCACCAACCATTTCTGGGTATCGATGGCCAATTCCAGCGCCCGCTATGCTCCATACCCCTCGTGCTTCATCCGGCCGGACGGCGTCATCGAACGGCAACTCCCCCCGAACCGCTCCGGCATGATGGTCAATACCGTCGATATTCATAAGCCAATTTATGATCCCGCGGGAATCTTTTTTAAAGATATCGCCGCCGGGCGGCTATCCAATGGCCCGGTCTTAAAAGACCCTCGCTCTCGGGCTCGTAAAAAAATATTCTAAGGCAATCAATAAGGACTAATTCAACCAGCCTTCGGCCAGCAGCGCCAAGTCGATGAGATCCACCACGCCGGAGTGGTCCATATCAGCGCCTTCGGCGTCATTGGCGCAGTTGCAGCCGGTGTCCAGCCAGTGCGCGGCCAGCGTTGTCAGGTCCGTTAGGTCGATCGTACTGTCGCCATTCACATCCCCGGGCTCCCTGGTCACACCGAACCGGGCGTAAGTCAACTCCATATCACAACCGGAATGATAGGTGGCGTCACCGAACAGAATCGTATTTGTCGGTCCCTGGTTCATGGATCCGACGGCCTGCGATAAAGTCGGTGTTCCGTCAATCGACAAGTCCGCCTGACCGTTTTGTATCACCAAGCGATATACATGAAAATCATCGGTGGTGTCAAACGGAACAAATCCGGTGCTCTGGCTATAGTACCAGTCCGAATCATGGCTCATGATGACGCCATTGCCGGCGATGCCCACCCGAAACGATCGTCCCTCATGGTCCACCGCCAGCATAATAAATCCAACTCGCCAACGGCCCGAGGGGATATCCACCAGGGCGGACGAATTAATCTTCACCTCCAGCTCGAACACCAAGCCGTGATCCGCCGGGAAACAGATATACTTGTCCAGGTACCGCCAGTTGAGGTACTCCAATACAGTGGTGTCCATCCGCAATAATCCTGAATCCAACCACGGGTTAGTTGCTTTCGACTCGAACGAATACACCCACCCTTGGTCCTCCGGGAAGGTTCCCAGTGATGCATCATACGTCGCCAGCCAGGTTTCCGCTTGCGCTGCGCCACTCCCGATAAACACCGCACAATTGAAAAGCAACACCAACCGTCGAAACGTTAAAAACATGATTTTCTCCTTTTATCCGCCAAGCCAATCCTCCGATAATTCGGCCATTATACCATATTTCCCTGCATCTTTTCAAGAGAAGGATATAGGTTTTAAGGCTTTAGCACTAACTGTAATATATCCAGTAAGTTGCGCTTACATTCCGCGGAAGATAAAGTACACCGCCCCCATGATACACAACCCCGCCCAGATAAAGTCGGTGCGGAAACCCTCCTTCATGTAGAGAATCGAAAACGGTACGAACACCAGCAGGGTAATGGCCTCCTGCAGGATTTTTAACTGCCCCACGTTAAAAGCCGTGTGTCCCAAACGGTTGGCGGGAACCTGAATCATATATTCAAAAAAGGCAATTGCCCAGCTTACCACGGCGGCAATAAACCACGGCCGGGCCGCCATGTTCCGCAGGTGCCCGTACCAGGCGAAGGTCATAAAGATGTTCGAACCCACCAGCATCAGCGCCGTCAATATAAACGTTCTCATACAGAGGTTTTCCAAAAGGGTGTTTGTACGCCATAAATGGCGGCGAATTATATCGCCGCCCACGGTCTGGTCAAGGGTCTATGATCTCGGCAAGGCGGGAGGAGGACAAGGCCCAAAGGCGCCCGCGGCCTGCCCTACGAAGCCGTGGTGGGTTAGGTTTTCTGGCTGGGTGGCAACTGCTGCAGCTTCACCGCCCATTCCAGGGCGAAATTCTCGGCAAATCCTTCCCGCCGACGAAGGTGATGAAACCACGGTTGATTGATGTGTCCCACCTCGTGCAGAAAGAGATGATAAAGATAGTAGCTGCGGATCTCATCCCGCGTCCACTGAAGCTTAACCATGCTCGGTCCGGTCACCCAGCGCGAACACCAGCGATCATAATGCCGCCGGACGGAGGCCGTGGGCGGTTGATCCCACGTCATCTCGTTCGACGTCGGAAAGGCGTTGAGAATAACACAGGAAAATCTCCGCCGCGCTTCCACGCCCAGACGCACATCGAGCTTGGATGTGCGCCGCAAAACGATAGCCTTTACATGATTCGCCAGGCAGGCCGGCAACTGCTTGAGGACGGCGAGATACTCATCGCCAGTACAGGGATGATAATAATTTCTCGAGGGATTCTCTGCCAACACCCGGCACTTGCTTCCTTCCGGCAAACGAGATAACGCCTGCCAGATATTATCGGAGAAGACCCGATTCAACTTCTCCTGAGCGCGGCCGTCCTTGACTCTGCCGCCTTGAGTCTTGCCGATCTTCCGATTGCGCCGAATGGGATTCCTCATATATCGCTCCGAACGCTGAACTTACTTTTAGTCCTTCTGGGTTCTGAGTTCGGTGTTCTGAATTCTATTCCTACTCATTTTTTACTCTGTGGCAGCGGGCGAAAACTGTGGGTTATGGGCAGAATGTGCGAAGCTAGAAAGGGCCCTCGACCCTCAGCCAGGTGATGGCCGAAGATAGTTTGTCGGTGTCGGGGCCGGTGTAGAGGGTTAGGTTGGCCGCGGCTCCGGCGGCACGGTAGGAAGCAGAAATCAATTCGGGTTGGGTTGGTTCGCCGGTGAGCCAGAGTTGGCCGGGGGCGCAGAGGGCGAGTAGGCCGGGCAGGTCGTGGTATTTGGCCGCGCCGGGCACAAACGCCGGGTCGTCAACTTCGGTGATATTAATAAAGCGAAAGCCGCCGGTATCGGCCGCACATTGGGTAACCGCGCCTTGGGCCATGGCCGCAGCGGCGATGACCAGCGGGCCGGAGGTTGTATCCAGCCCGGCCAGGGCGAGAGGCGTTGACGGTTTGCCGAGTTTCCGGGCATAGCGAATGGTCGTGAGGATATCGCTGACCCGTTCGCAGAATAGCGGGTAATTATAGCAGAAGGTGCGATTAATACTGCCCACTTCACTGTTGCCCTCGATGATCCGCGTTTTAGTATAGGGCTGGTCGTCGGTGAGGAAGTCGCCCTGATACAGTAAATCCACGCCGATGATGCGACAGCCGCAGTCAAGTAGTTCCTTCACCTCCGACCGGGGAAAGCCATCGGCGGTTAGAAGGCCTTGCTTGCCCTCGGGCGTTATCCAAATGATATTGCGTTTGATGTCGCCTTTCGGACGAAGGATGAGGGCGGGGAGTTGCTCTTTCCGGGCGGGAAAATTGATATGCACAGTTTGCTTGCTATAACTGCCGTTCTTTTCCACGCTAAGGATATCGGCTGTTACCGGGCCGGTCGCTGAAAGCGCTCCGCCGAGGATGACTTCCCAGGCCCCGCCGACGATGGTGCGATATTCGGCCAGAGTTTGTTCATCCCGCGGCGTCAGGGCATCGAGTTTTTGGCGATTTTCGGCAGCGAGCCGACGCAAGAATCGCTTTTCGTAAGCTTCACCGGTATTGTCGCCGTTCGGGGCAGGATGGTCAGCATCCCAGACGGTCATTTCCTCCGGGGTTAACGCCCGGAAATCATTTTCAATGACCGGCTCCTTGAGACCCAGGCCGAACTGGCGGTTGATGCGGGTGAATATCAGCGAGCGGCTGACGCAGTTGTAGTTGTGGCCGAATTGCAGCAGGGTCTTGCCGCCGACGTTGTCGGCAGCGCCGAGCAGGGCGTAAAGTTGCTTCAGGTCCGGCAGGCCCTTGGTGTCGATTTCCGCGGTCCAGTCATTGGCGCTGATGAGATACAGCGGACGCGGCGCGGTCAGAGCGGCAAAGTCGATATTACCGGCTCCGATGCGCAGGTAAGGGGCATTTTCGCATTCGCAGCCGCCCTGCATCCCCGTCGAGACCATCACGACGGGGATATTTATCGTTACCCGATCATCCAAAGCACACAGCATCATCGACTGCGTGCCGCCGCCGCTGCAACCGGTAACGGCCAGGCGGGTCGGGTCCACTTCCGGCAGCGACAGGATAAAATCGACGCAGCGGATGCTGGTCCAGCACTGGATGCCCAGGTTATTTTGCAGGTGCAGCGCCGCCATCGGACCGGCCAGGAGCCAGTTTTCCCGATTGCCCAAATCAGGCCGCGTGGAAGGGTAATGGGGAAGCTGTTGGCTGTCGGCATTGCCCTGCATGTCATAGTTGAAAACGATGCACCCCATCCGGGCGAGTTGCACGCAGCGGGCCTGCACCGGGCATCTGGCGCCGCTTTCAAAGCGTTCGGAGCCATCGGCCAGCGCGCGTCGGATGTTTTCAGGGTCGTTTTGGAAGAATCGGCCGTTGCCCCAGTGGCCGTGGGGGCATAGCACGGCGGGCATTTTTTCTTTGGCGGCGGCGGGGCGGTACAAATTGCCGGTTACGAAATGTCCAGGGAACGACTCAAAAAATACTTTCTCGATGGTGTAATCGCCCATGTCCATTTTACCGTGAATGACGGGATTGAGGGGAGTTTTATCCGGCCAGGGCCACAGGCCGGCGGCGACTCGAATCTGGCGTTGTATCTGTACGGAACGCCGGGCCCATTGTTCGGCGGACTCGACCGGATGAAAAGGGAAATAGCCTTTGAGCGTGTTTAACTCGCCTAAGCGGCAGTCCTGGGGGAGTTTACCGGCAGAGGGGGTGAGATTATTTTCGATTTCAGCCCCAACTATTCCACTAAATGTCATTAACAACATTAGAACCAGCGCCTTTCGCATTATAACTCCTTCTAAACAGGCCTGCGGTTATCCAGCCCTTAATGTAAAGCCTGGTTAGCATAAACGCAACTGGCGGGCCGCGTCGGGTGTGGCTCCGGCACGGATGAAAGCGTTGAGCGTGTCCTCGATAACGTCGAGCAGTTCCGTTAACGTCTCCGTTGATATCACTAACGGCGGCATAATTACGATGACATCCCCTAACGGCCGCAGAATGAGTCCGCGTTGCCGCATGGCCTGGCACAGATGAGCGCCGATCCGGGCTGTGTAATCGAATGATGTTTTCTGGTCTTTGTTATCGACCAGTTCAATACCGGCCATCATACCGCATTGGCGCACATCGCCGACAATACGTAATGGTTTCATACGGTTGAGCCGTTTGTTTAATAGTTTTATTTTTACGTCGAGACCTGCCGGCGTTTTTTCCTCTTCAAACACAGCCAGCGATCCCAGGGCCGCCGCACAGGCCAGGGCGTTGCCGGTGTAAGTGTGGCCGTGGTAGAAAGTGGTTTCGGCCGAGGGTTCACGTAAAAACGCGTCGAAAACCTTTTCGCTCGCCAGGGTTGCCGCCAGCGGTAGATAACCGCCGGTGATGCCTTTGGCCAGGCACATCAGGTCAGGAGCGACGTCTTCATGTTCGCACGCAAACATCTTGCCTGTCCGGCCAAAACCAGTCGCTACTTCATCGATGATGAGTAGCACGCCGAATTCATCAGCTAGTTTCCGCACACCATCGAGAAAACCCTGCGGATGCACGATGATGCCTGCTGCTCCCTGCACCAACGGCTCGACGATAATTGCCGCGATGCTTTTATGGTAAGTTTGCAGTAATGATCGCATCTGTTCCAGACTATGATCCCGGCATTCTTGAGCCGATCCCTCAAAGCGATAGGGGTGAGGCAAATCGCAAAAATGAGCAGCGAACGTCAGCGGCCCGAAAATACGATGAAAGATATCGATCCCGCCCACGCTTACCGAACCGATAGTGTCGCCGTGATAACTCTGTCTTAGAGCGATAAACTGTTGCCGCTGACTTTGGCCAATATTACGCCAATATTGAAACGCCATCTTCAAGGCGATTTCCACGGCGGTAGCGCCGGCGTCGGAGTAGAATACCCGCGTCAGGCCCGCGGGAGCAATGTCAACCAGCTTTTTCGCCAATTCGACGGACGGCTGCGATGATAGTCCCAGTAACGTTGAATGGGCGATTTTTTCAACTTGTGTGCAAATCGCTTTATTGATTCGCGGATGGTTGTGTCCGTGGATGTTACACCAGAGGGAAGAGATGCCATCGATATAGCGCCGTCCCTCGGTGTCATAGAGGTAAACACCTTCACCGCGTTGAATGATTAAGGGTTTTTCCTCCAACCACAATCGCATAGGGGTAAAAGGATGCCAGAGATAATGGTGATCCCATTGCGTTAATGTATCAGCGGAGTATTGAAAAGGAGTATCCGTCATGGCAAAATAGGCTGTTGTTCGGGAAAATATTTCGTCGGCTAAAGCAATCCGCCGGGTAGATTGCCGAAAGGATCGAACCCGGCCTGTTCGCCGACCTTTAATAGCTGGATATCCGCGATGCGATATTGACCATCCTCGTCGCGGACGAAATCGAATCGCCAGCGGGTTTTCTCGATGATGGCGCCGTAGGGGCTGTTTTTATCAAATTGCGTAAAGACGGTGAATTCCACCACCGGATGGTCCGGATCATCTTGGGTAAGGTCATAGCGAGTGATTTTATTATAGTCAATCAAAGGTCCTTTAAGTCGCCGGCGGATAATCGCTTCAGCGGCAATTTTTATAAGGGTGTTTTTGTGGGTAAATTGGACGCTGATCCGGTCGATAATCGCCTGAGCGTCTTCCTCCTCAGCGGCCAAAACGACTTCCCTGGTTACCCGCTCAACGGTTTCCCGGTAGGTTTCTTTGGCCATATCCGCCAAGATTCCCAAAGCCGCCAATACAGGTCCGACAAGAAACGCGTACCACCGCACTTTGTCCGGCCGCACCAGGTGAGCGATGAACACCACCGCCTCCACGGCTGCTGCGATTAGTATGATTCCACGCGAAGATTCCCAGATATTCATGATAAATTCCTAAAAAATCCACTATTTTAGTCATAAATAATGCCAAAAAGTTCCATTTGCCAGTAAAAACCGTCCTCCCGCAATCCCCTGGTCATAAGCTTGACAGGTTCGGGCGGCGGTGATACGGTCGTAGCCGTTATGTTGCTAAATAGCGGTAAATTCTGGAAATACGCGGTGTGCCTTATCGCGGTGGCAGGAGGTCTTTTCGGTTGTGACCGCTCCGAACCGCAGGATGATTATGTTTCGCCGCGGGTGGTAACGTTCTCGCCGGCCTTAACGAGCATGATCGTGGCTTTAGGGCTGGAAGATCATTTGGTAGGCGTGGATCGTTATAGTGTATTGCCTGAAAACCTTCGACGACCGATTGTTGGCGACACCCTGAATATTCGTTCAGAACCAATATTAGCAGTCCGGCCGGATATTATTTTATCACAAGTGGATGTGTCTTGCTTTGAACCGGTTTTGCGGATTGATCCGCATATCCGCGCTGAATATGTTCGTATCGAAAGCCTGGCGGATGTTTCCGCGGCCGTGGAGCTATTGGGCAGATTGGTTGGCAAGGCCGACGTTGCCCGCCGGCAACAGCGGGATTTCGACGCAGCCCTGGACCGGATTCGGCGGCGATGTGCGAATTTACCGCGAAAACGAGTGCTTTTCGTACTAGGTTATCACAATCCCTCCAGCGTGGGCGGCGGGACGTTTGTTGGTCAGCTTATCGAATGCGCCGGCGGGGTGAACATCATGGCCGATGAATTTGAGTTGTGGAAGCAGCCCTCCCTGGAACGCATCATTGCCTTAAAGCCCGATGTTGTTATATGTCAGGTGTCGGCTCCTCAAGCGGAGCAAGCTGAATTGTACTGGCGCGAACTATTAGGACAGGCGGTGGATGTGCACATTGTGACGGACGATCGCTGGACCATTCCCGGTTTGCATCTGACAACGTTTGCCGATAGATTAGCGCAGATGATTCACGGATCAGCCTATGAACCTTAGATCCGTCGACATCCCGTTACTGACCGCCCGCAAGCTGTTGTTTTGGGCGGGATTGTTGCTGCTGGCGACAGTGGTGTGTGTGGGAGTATATAGCTTTATCGGCGGAGCGCCAATCGGTGACGGGAGGTTCTGGGCGTCGAAGGTTTGGCAATTGCGGGTGTTTCGGTTGCTGGCCGGGGCGGTGGTGGGGTCGGCCTTGGCTGTCGCGGGTATGGCCTTGCAGGGATTGATGCGTAATCCGTTGGCGGAGCCTTATGTGTTGGGCCTTTCCAGCGGGGCGGGTGTGGGTGTATTGCTGGGGCCGCTACTGGCGCAATGGACGATAGTGCCCGACTGGCTCAGTGCGCCGCTGTTGGCCTTGGCGGGAGCGCTATTGACTGCGATCGTAGTCTATGCCGTTGCCCAGCGACATGGGTTTCTCAATCCTTACGTATTGCTCTTAAGCGGAGTGATCGTCAACGTCTTTAATGGCGCTTTGATCCTTGTCATCCTGCAGTTTGTCAAGCAAACCGACATGATTCAATTCATAGGCTGGGGCATGGGTAAATTACCCGAATGGCTCTGGTTTGAGTCTCGCTTGCTGTGGTTGTGCGGGGCCGTGACGGCAGGGGGATGGGCGGTGATCTTTCTGCGTGGAGCTTCGCTCAACGCTCTGGGGCTGGGCGATGAAGTCGCCGCTTCCAGCGGAGTGGCCGTCAGTTGGTTGCGAGTGGAACTGTTTATTGTCATTGCTTTGATGACTTCGGCGGCTGTCTCACTGGCCGGACCTGTGGGTTTTGTGGGTCTGATTATTCCACATGCCTGCCGACTGATGGTGGGGCCGGATCATCGGCTATTGACGATTATCAGCGGCTTTGTCGGGGCTATTTTTCTGATGACCGCGGATACGGCTTGTCGATTACTTGGTGAGGCGATCAAAGTTGGTGAACTACCCGTCGGTGTGATTACCGCGTTGGTGGGCGGGCCGGTGTTTATTCTTATGTTGCGTCGGCGGGAAGGGAAGGGGCAGCTATGACGACAGAGCCTGTCCTGCAAGCGACCGACCTGCATTTTGCTTATCAAGCTCAGCGCGAAGTGCTTTCCGGCGTGAGCCTGGGCGCAGCGGCGGGTAAATTGTTGTGTATTCTCGGCCCCAACGGGTCGGGCAAAACCACGCTTTTACGTTGTTTGCTGGGGCAATTATTACCCACGCGGGGAAACGTGCAACTGGATGGTAAATCTCTGCGTCGCATGTCGCCCCGTAAACGCGCGCGGCTGCTGGCGTATGTGCCGCAGTTTCCCGAATCGGCGTTTGCCGTTTCCGTTTTGGAAATGGTGCTCATCGGTCGCCTTGCTCACGCCGGGACATTAGGGCTGGCGGGTAAACATGACCTCAATGTGGCCCGCGAGGCCATGAAGATGACCGATACCCTTGACTTCGCCAATCGTACACTGGGCGAACTTTCCGGTGGCGAAGCTCAATGCGTTATGATTGCTCGCGCTCTCGCCCAGCAGCCCGCTGTCATGCTGTTGGATGAACCCACCAGCCATCTGGATATCCGTAACCAGCTTAAAATTTACGGCATGATGCAGCGGCTGGCCCACGATTGGCGCATGGCCGTCATCTGCGTCAGTCATGATGTCAATCTTGCCGCTCGTTTCGCTGACGAACTTTTGTTATTGCGAACCGGCCGCGTCATCGCCCACGGTCCTGTTTCGGCCGTTATTCAGCCCGACTTGCTTGGTCAAACCTATGACGTGGATATCCGCCTTTATACTCCTGACGACGACTCCGGCCCCCTTATCTGGGCTCAATAACTCAAGATTTATTTTAAGGGACTTTTTATTTGGATTGATTAGGGTTACAGGTGAACCGGTTTGCCTTTGAGCAGGCGGCTCACCGAAGCGATGTCGCCGCGACTGGATAGATCCAACACCGGGGCTTTGACGGTAAGTACTTTGAAGGTTTCGTTCAGTCGATCAATAGCGTATTGAACGGCGTCGGTGATTTCCAGTTCGCCGCGCAGAGAAGGTTTGATGTTGCGACAGGCCTCGAAAATCACCGGGCTGAAGCGCCAGCAATTCATGCTGACGCGAATCGGTTCCGGCATGGTTTCCAGCACCTGGGGATCAGGCTTTTCGATGATGCGGGTCATGACGTCGTCGCCGTTGGCCTCAATAACGGAAAATTTGCTGATTCGATCGGCGGGAATGTTGGAGCCGTTGAGCATGGCGTTGCGTTCGAAACCCGCCAGGCCGGAGGTATTTATTTCGCGCAAGCCGCGAAGGGCGATGGGGGGGTAATAGTTATCCGAATTCACCACCAGCACAGGGTCATTACCGGCAAATGTTTCCGCCGCAGCCACGGCGTCGGCGGTTCCGAGAGGTTTTTCCTGAATGGCAAAGCTGATTTGAAGCCGTTTGGGTTTAATTTCTCGGTCGTAATAGTCCCGTACTTTTTTATGTTCAGGGCCGATGACCAGGCAAACCGACGTGTAACCCGCTTCGGCCAGATCGTGTAAGACATAATCCAGGAAGGGCCGGTCGATGGGAATCATGGCTTTGACACCGGTTTCGGCGATAGCTGCCTGTTCCTTGGTCATCGCCGCGTCGCCATCAGCCTTTCGCATCCGTGTGCCTAGACCTCGTGCGAGGATTACAGCTTTTTGCATTTCTAGGGAAACTCCCTTTTATTGGCGTTGGCCGATGGCGCCCAGGATCGGCTGAACGAAATTAGGTACAATGCGATCATTCATGATTTCTTCGCAGAGATAACGTTGCTCGGTATAGGCCTGACGACTCACGAATTGCTCAGTGGGATCAGGGTATTGCCGCACGGAAAGATACAAACTTAGTTGGTCATCATCCTTGAACTTGCCGGTGCGAATCTGATAAGCGTTGGTGCGTGATTCGAAGCTGATACGCGCCTGCATACGGCAATCATCACTGAGGCCGATAAGGATGGCCGGGTCGAATCCCAGGGGTTTGGCGTGCGGAAAATCCAACAGGGTGGCAAACGGGGTATCACGGAACAGAGCTTCGGCGAGGATTTCATCGTGGTTGCCGCGATAATCGAAATCCATGCCAAAAAGGACATCCAGCGAATCAATATCCAGATGGCTGACGCCCAGGTTATAAGGCGAAAGTTCCAGAATGAGATGGTTTAATTCGTCGGCGATATCCAGCGATTCCGGATTAACAAAACCGCTGCATACTCTGTCACGCTCCACACTGACCCAGCGGTAACTGCCTTGCTCGCGGTCCTCATCCAGGCAGAATTCACCCGTTTCCCGTTGGTAAAAGGTGTTCATGGACGGGTATTGTCGCTGAATTCGCTCAAAAAAGTGCAAAATAGTATCCCGCTCCGCGGGCAGCTCCAATTCCGTGTTGAGATTCATGTTGATGTAAAAATCATCACACAGGGA
>JAFGBA010000119.1 GCA_016933395.1 Sedimentisphaerales bacterium
ATCGTCGCCAAACAGGTCGAGGCCATCAAGAACATCAAGATCGACAAGGTTACGGTTTGGGATACCGGCGGAGGCGAGCAGGGAGGCTCCTCCACCGCGAACTTCCTGGCGAACATGATAAAGTCCATCCCGCCGCTGCAGGACGTGGCGAATATGGCCGGCGTGGAATTGCCGGAGTATCTGGGTAAGATTGCGGACAAGGAAGTAAAACACCAAAAAACTCAGAAGTCAGAAGCCGGAAATCAGAAATAGGAATGAGCAAATACTTTTAACCACGCGCCCTGATGTACATTGTGGCGAATAAGCGCCCATAAACATAAATTTGTTTGCTTGTGTTACGGATCGTTGTTTGCTATAGTATGTTTTTTAACGGTAGTTATTAATATTGCGTGCTTTTATTTAAAGGTGAAAACCGTGACGCCAACGTTTGAAAAGGGCGGCCATATTATATATTGGGGTGATGCGCTTGAAGTTCTCAAAACCGAAATAGATACGGAATCGGTGGATTTAATATTTGTCGATCCCCCTTACAATATTGGCAAGAAATTTTCGGATTTTCATGATAAATGGTCCTCTGATGAAGATTACGCCGCATGGGCTTATCAATGGCTGGATGAATGCGTAAGGGTGCTTAAACGAACCGGTACCTTGTACGTTATGACCAGCACGCAGGCCATGCCCTACTTTGATATATTTTTAAGAAATAAATTAAGTATTCTCAGCCGCATTGTCTGGCACTATGACAGTTCCGGCGTCCAGGCGCGAAGATATTACGGATCACTATATGAACCTATTCTGCACTGCGTCAAGGATACAAAAAACTACACTTTCAACACCGATGAAATCAAGGTAGAGGCCAAAACCGGGGCGCAAAGAAATTTGATAGATTACCGAAAGCCGGATCCTGCTCCCTACAGCACAGAAAAAGTGCCAGGTAATGTATGGTGTTTTCCGCGAGTTCGCTATCGCATGGACGAGTATGAAGAGCATCCGACGCAAAAACCGGAACTATTGCTGGAACGCATCATTCGAGCGAGCAGCAATGAAAATGATTTGGTTTTAGATCCTTTTGCGGGAACGTTTACAACAGCAGCGGTTGCGAAAAAATTAAATCGTCGTTCGACAAGCATTGAATCCCAGGAAAAATTTATAAAAATCGGCTTGCGCCGTGTGCTGGAAATGCCCTGTTATAACGGAGAGGAGTTGCGCCCACCGAGGAAATCATGTATTCGCAAGAACGCCAATGGCAAACGGTTTAAAGCGGATGGCAAGGGAGACTTATTCGATGGCGTCAGAGGCGCACGAGTTTACCAAAAAGATACTTGAAATACTCAAGTCTCACTTTGGCCGTTACGCCGAAGAACTGCTTGATCGCAGCGAGTTGCTCCAGTATTTGAATATAAAAACAAGGGCGGCCAACCGCGGTTCAAAATCACGCGCCGGTTTCGCCAATCACTATGCCGTTTATGTTCTGGTCGAAGATTACCTCAAGCATGGATTTCATCAAAATAAAGGTTATGATCGGTATGCGGGCGCTCAGTTCACGGCTTTATTTCGACGACAACGTGAATTGCCGTTTGGCAGTAAATTGCAAAATCACGCGCTCAATCACCGCTTGAACGAGGAATTCCACAAATATTTTCCGACATCCGCTTATCTGCCCATTATCCGCGACGTTGCGAACAACAGGTATTGGATAAACGAGAACCTGTTAATCCTTCAGGTGAAGAAAAAAAGGTTTAATATCGCTCCGGCCGTCAAAGATATAATTGATGCTTATGTTAAAGCAAGGAAAAACGCATTTGACGCCTTCATGTCGTATTGCCAACGAATGATAAAAATACAAAATCAGGCCCCCCAGAAAGCCATCGAATTTATTCGCAGTTTATTTCATCCAAATGTTGACGCCCGCGTGTTCGAAATCGTAAGTTACGCCGTACTCAAGCAGTTCTATTCAGATCAGCAAATATATTGGGGGTGGTCGCCGGATGAACTCAACGCGGATTATCTTTTGTTGTACAAAACAGGCCGTACAAATGCGAACGATGGCGGAATAGATTTTGTGATGAAGCCGTTGGGAAGATTTTTTCAGGTGACGGAGACTATTGACGCCGGAAAATATTTTCTGGATATCGACAAAGTACAAAGGTATCCGATTACTTTTGTCGTGAAAACGGAAGAAACCGCGGCTCAAGTATTGAAAAAAGTGAAAAAGCAGGCCACAAACCGTTATAAGGTGAAAGCCGTTGTCAAGCGTTATATGGAGTCCGTTGAAGAAGTTATAAATATACCCGAATTAATGATCCGGTTCGATCATGTCCTGGAAATGGGTAAAGGCAAAAAGGTGATTGAGGAAATAGTCCTCCAAAGCCGCGTGGAATTTAACGTTGAATATGAAACACAAGATGTTCTGGCCTATGAAAAAGCTTCAAAACAGGGCCGATAATTTAGAATAATTGTCTTGCTCAACTGAACTTTTCCGTTCGGACGAAAAATAATAATGGATAACTTATATTATGACGCAAACGAATAACAGCTCCAAAAAACGTGCCCGAAAGGTAAGACACGAGGTGGTGTTTTACACCTACCCGAAGTTTCTGTTCTGCTGGCCGATTCTGGTGATGGGGTATGTGTTGTGGCTGCTGAACCGGCTGCAATGGGGCGGGCCGGAATTGTATGCGTGGATGTGGGTGATTACGCTGGTATTGGTGGTGATGACGATAGGTTTCGATCTGAACCGCAATTTCACCATTTTCTGGCTGGCGGTGCTTTTGCTTTTATGGATGTCGGTGGCCTGGTTTGGGGCGAAGAAGAACATTGATATTTTTTCGCATATTTATCATTTTTTCGCGGATTTGAATCCCGGTTATTCCGTAAGCCTGGGCTTGATGGTCAGTATTCCCTTAACGGTGTTGTACGGCATCATGTGGATATGGACCCGTTTGAACTATAAATGGCGGATTACCCACAACGAATTCGAGCATTACCAGTTCGGGCGGATGGATGATTCGCTGGCCCGTGGGGCCAAGCGGGTGCGCACGAGTTATCCGGACTTTTTTGAATTTTTGGTGTTTCTGGCGGGCGATTTGGTTATTTATGATTCCACCGGCCGGCGGGTATTGCGGCGGATCCCGCATGTTCCGTTATTACCGTTTGTGCGACGGAAGATTAATTTTATCCTGGAATCCACGGCGGTTACGGTAGGTGAATTAGATGATGAAGCCGGGGAGCAGGCGGAGTCTGAGGTTGAAGATTTTGACGCGGATGATGAGAGCGATCGAGGGGTGTAAGCGTTGCTAAGGAACGTTTAAAATGCTCGCGGTTCTTTTACAAACCATTATATACTTATTAATGTTACTGTTTGTGCTTGTGTATGGTTTATCTCCTAAATTACAAAAACACAATCGGGTTAAATATTTTTACATTTGTATAGCAATTATTGTTTTTTTAGTAACAGGTTATCGGGAATACCAAAATTATCAGAAATATAGTTATGCTTACGTGTCAAGTTCTGGTGAAATCACAAAATGCAAAAATTTTCCTTGGAACGTACGGAAAGTTTCAAGCACAGAAAAGGAAGTGTTTTTTTCTATTGAAGATCCGGAATGGGATTTAAGAGCGTCTGCTATAACTATATACCCCGAAAACAAAAACTTGTACTATGAAGTTCATAAATCTAATGAAGGCATTGATATCCAATTTAAACTTAATGAAAACGTTAATACAGTCTCAAATTTCAAGATAATTATTGAAGAGTGAATAGGGAGGTAGGGCGGGCTATGCCCGCCAACATTTGTCATTTGATATGAGAATGTAATCTATTCCAGAGAAATACCAAAGCAAACATCCGTATTGCGACAGCAGATTTGGTTTGCATTAACAAACGGCGGGCACGGCCCGCCCTACTTTTCAAAAAAGCATTGCCGAGACAGGGAAATTTATCGCATGGGGGCGCATCCGGCTTCGTCTTTGACTACGTCGTGACTGGCGCAGGGCATGACAACGTGCCGGCGAGGACGCCGGCGATACATGGGAGGATCGGATGGGGAAAAACGGCCGGCATGAATGCTGTACTCTGAACGGTGGTTGTTGGCGGACTGAGGATGTGGGTGTGAAGGGGGCGCACTGAGTATTCGACCCCCGGATTTTTCATCCGGGGCTGGAGTGGCGGGGGATGTTGGTTGGCGGTGGGGTGTTGGTGTGAAGGGGCGCACATAGTATTCGCGGTGGGTCACAGACCCACCCTACAAATCTGGATCCCCGCCTACGCGGGGATGACAATCGGGGAGACGCACCCTACGGAATTTTTTTGTAGGTAATGACGGCGGCCTCCGGAGAAGCATCGGTATAAATTTTCAGGCCGTTTTGCATGAGGTCCTGGCCGGTTTGGGTGGTTTTTTCGTCGGTGTTGTAGCGGGAGATTTCGTAGACGGCGTCAGGGGTGAGGTCCTGGAGTTTGACGCGGAGGCCGAGGATGGGCGCATCCGGGCGGACGAAGGCCTGGACCAGGCCCTGGCCGATTTCGGGGCGGTTGAACTGCCAGGCCATCCAGGCGTCTGATTTGGTGCTGTGGGAGGAGAGGGGGTAATAATCGCCGTAGTAGTTGGGGATGATCTTGCGCCAGTAGGCGAAGAGTTTTTGCAGTTGGGGATAGTCCATATCCTGCACGCGGACGTCGAGGCCGACCATGAGGCTGGGGGAGATGTTGCTCCAGAAGGCGTAAGGCACTACCGGGGTCGGGCCGCTGCCGTAATAGGAGCCTTCGCAGGCCAAATTGCCGGTGCCGTAATAGGGTATCCACTCAGAAATGCCGTAGGTCTGGCACTGCTGGACTATGGCGCTGTGGGCATAGTCGGTTCGCCAGAGGGGGACGCTGCGGCGGAGGGTTTCCAGGTCGTTGCGCCGGCCGCCGGAGGCGCAGGAGTCGATGCGCAGGTGGGGATGGTGGCGCAGAAGTTCATCCCAGAATGATAGATAGCCCATAACGTGTTTGTTTTCGGTGACGCCCTGACGGTCCGGGGCGTCATTATTTCGCCAGAAATTGAGCGGGTCGATATTGAAGTCCTGGCGGTAGTAGTCGATGCCTTGGGTGGTTATGAAGTCGCTGAAATGATTGACCGCCCATTGCCAGGCCTGGGGATTGCCCAGATCGAGCAGGCTCCTCCAGTCGCCTTCCAGTTTCAGGACCCAGTCGGGGTGTTCATCGGCCAGCCAGGTGTCGGCGTGGACGCGTTCGGGCTCGAACCAGAGGAGGAATTTTACGCCTTTGGAACGGGCGTAGTCGCTCAGCGGCCGCAAGCCGCCGGGGAAGCGGTTGGTGTCCACCTCCCAGGTGCCGGTGAAGGGCCAGTCTTTTTCGTGGGCGTTGACGTACCAGCCGGCGTCCACCCATAGATAATCGGGTTTGAGGCCGACTTCGATGTAACGGTCCATGTAGTCTTTGAGCTTTTGTTCATCGGCGTTGACCATCTCGGAGTAAATGCGGCCGGCATAGACGGACATTATCGGCTGCGGAAGCTCGCCTTCAACGCGGGGGACATTATGGGCGAGCATCCAGCGGCGCCAAATGTTCTGGGCGCGCCGCCACTGGCCCTTGTAAAACTGCAAGACAACCAACGGGGTGCGAATTTCTTCACCCGGCAGGAGTTTCAGATGGGTCAACTGCTGCCCGCCGCGAACGGTGAGGCCGGCTTGACTATCTCGTATAAATTCGGCCGCCCATTGGCCCGGCCAGCCGAGGACGCAGATAATCCCTTCGCTGTGGTAACTCAGGTTGTAGAACGGCATTTGCACCTGAGTGCCGCGGCCGCCTTCGGGGGCAAGTTGCAGTTTGGTATCAGCGGCCAGGACGTTAGTCAGCGGCTGGAAACTTTCCACGGAAGCATATTCGCCTTTATTGTAATGGAGGGTGAATTCACCCCAACTGGAACTGGTATCATAGACATACCGCTGGAACGCGGTGTCCAGGGCCTGGATATTTTCCAGAATAGGGGTATCGGCGGAACCGGTGTTTTTGAAGTAAAGCGTCCATTCGACGGTAGGGAAATCCCGGTAGGTTATCAACACGCAGCGAACTTCCAGGCGAGTGGTGGGGTCGGTGTAAATAAGCGTGGTTTGCGCGCGATTTTCATCCAACTGTTGCCGGTCGATGTTATTCGTCCAGCCGGACAGGAGTTCGGCGGAAGGCCGGCCGTTATAGATGAAGGAAAAGGGCAATTGTTGAGCATAGGTGATGGTAGGCTGGCCTCCGATGATAGGGAAGTCGCCCAGCCAAAGGATTTGTCCATCTTGAAGGGTCACTTTGGCGTCGGCCCAGACGGCCTGGTCAAAGCCTACACCATCGCCGCCATCTTCGACGATGAGGGTAAATTCCTTAGCGCCATTCAAATCCACCTTTATGGGGGACCCTTCCTGTCCCTTTTTTACAATATCCGAGCGGAAAAGTTCATCTTTACCCCGCTTGACCACAAAAACTACTGAACCGGACCCATTGCTGTCAACACCAACAACGGCGTCAAAAGACTGCGCGGAAGCGGGCAGGCGGACAATGACTTCGCTGTAAGCATGACAAAAAAGACCGCGATAATAACGGATATTGCCGATGGTGAAAGGATTGCCGATTCGGGCATCCTGTTGAACAGGGATGAGGTTTGATTTTACGATCAGACCGGTATCAGGAGCAGGAATGGATTCGATACCTGGAAAGGTAGCGGCCAACCAGCGAGTCCGTTCGGTAAATTCGGCTTGTGAAGGACCGGTTGTTGCTATAACCGTCCGGGTACAAAATGTGATCAAGAACAGAATGGATAAAAGAAATGTGATATTTCTCACAATGACGGTCCTTTCTTGTAAAAAAGTATCAATTCAAACAAACTAATCACAAATTACTGAAATAAAATAAACAGTGATAAACGTCAATTAAAATCCCCCTGATGAACAATTATTTTAACCTTGATCAAATAGTTTTATACGACGTATTAATGAGCTAAAGAGAGTCGTTTAGTCTTTACCCAGAGTAAAAGTGTAGCGTGTTTTAAAGTCGCCATCCAGGCAGATGGTAATTTTTTTATCTTTCATTTCATATACCAGCGACCAGACCGTACATCCTATACGGACACGCTCGAGCAGGTTCATCGCTTCGTCAGCGGTGAGTTTGCCTTGTGCCTGACCGAGAACCTGATTGCATCGAGCCATACGGAAACATTTTTTATCGGGATTTGTGGCGAGGTAATGATTGGTGGCGACCTGCCAGGGTTGCGTGTTGCGGAAAATGGCCAGACTGCCGTCGGCAAGAACCTCCACCACGGCGGCATGACCCTCACAGTCCGCCAATAGGTAATGCACATTTGGCCCGGCTGGGAAGGTGATGTTATAATTTTGCATCAGGGCCAGGGCTTCTTCGACATTGCGGGCCTTGTCCAGCATCACGCGGATAATCCCCAGGCACATCATATCCTCTTTGGCCGGATCGCGCTTGGGATCGAGGTTGGATACTGAAGCGGTGGCGATGGTCAGGCCGTGCTCGTTGATGCCTTCAAACGGGATGGCCGGCGCCAGCCAGAGCCGTAGTTTCAGATACCAGGGCGGGTCCTTGGCATTGTCTTCATCAAATCCAAGGTAGGCGATGTCAACTACCGTCACCGAAGCGTAACCATCGTCCGGATCGGTAAACAATAGTAACAGGGGACTGAAGGTCCAGTCAAAATTACGGCCAAAGACGGCGTTTTCCGGATTACCAAGAGCTGTAAACAATGTACAACCGGAAGGATTATTAGGGTCGGCAGGAAGGTTCTGTACAGGCGGCTTTTTTTTAACCGGCGTTGTTTTTTGAGCAGTTGGAGAATTATTTGATCGATTAAAATGATTATAAAGTTTGCCTAAAGGTCCCAGATAACCGTAACCGCCGCGCCAGTGCATGGTATAAAGTGGATAATCTGATACCTTCTCCAGGGTCATCAAACTACGAACCGGGTTGTACAGGAAAATAATGAGCAACACCACCACGGTCAGGCGGATGATATTACGGATACGCCGTCGGCGTTTACGCTTGGCGAGTTGTTGGGGAGTTAGTGGTTTTTTGGATTTACGGCGCAGAAATTTCATAAGGCACCTCTTCTCAGGATAGATAAAGAAATTCCGCCGCAGGTCTCTATTATAGTTTAACCTATGAGGATCGATTTTTCAAGGCTTCAATCACTTTCAGATTGGCGCGGGGGAAGGGATAGGCGTCGAGTTGGCGTGGAGTAACCCACTTGACGGCTGTGCAGTCGAGAGGGCGAGCGCGGCCGGCTCGCCAGCGGCAGGTGAAAACGTGCAACGTGATGCGAAAATGGCTGTAAGCATGTTTGACCGTGATGAGAGGTTGGTTCACTTCGACGTCGATGCCGGTTTCTTCTTTGATTTCGCGAATTACACAAGCCTTGAGCGATTCGTGCGACTTGCGTTTACCGCCGGGGAATTCCCATAGCCCGCCCAGCAGGCCTTTGGGCTTGCGGCGGCCGATAAGGATTTTACCATTTTTCCATACAACGCCGACAGCAATGTCAAAATGGGGCAGTAGTCTGGCCGGAGTTTTTACAGGAAGTTGGTTTTGCTCGCCTTTCGCGCGAGCACGACAATGTGTTCGCCATGGACACTGTTCACAAAGCGGTTTTCGCGATAGACAAATAGTCGCTCCCAGGTCCATCATCGCTTGATTAAAAAAACCGGCTTTTCCGGTCGGAATCAGTTGATGAGCGAGGTGCCAGAGTTTCTGTTGTGTGTGGATGTCCTTGGGTGGAGTGGTAATACGGAACATACGGCATAAAACCCGGGTGACGTTCCCATCCAGCACCGGCTCATCGGCGTCGAAGGCAATACTGGCGATAGCACCGGCGGTATAGGGGCCGATGCCAGGTAACTTACGCAAATCAGTTATCCGGTGGGGTACCTGGCCGCGGTGGTCGGCAACGATAATTTTCGCAGCGGCATGTAGGTGGCGTGCCCTACTATAATAACCCAATCCTTCCCAAAGTTTAAGCACCGTTTGCAAACGGGCGCGGGCAAGGGTAACGACATTCGGAAAGCGTTTCATCCAGCGTTCATAATAGGGGATGACCGTTGCAACCTGCGTCTGCTGCAGCATCATTTCGCTGATCCAAACAGCGTAGGGATCGCGCGTCCGCCGCCAGGGCAGGTCACGTTGATGTACGGCGTACCAATTCAGTAATGATTGTTGAAGAATAGGGATATTTTTAGCTTTGGGCATGGGTGGAGAGGTGTTGGATTTTTTTTACGTAAGCGTCAGCATCGAACTTGCGACGAAGGCCGACATCGTTCATATAGCGTACTTTACCGAAAACAGGGCGCTGCGCCCAGGGTCGGTCATGTTTTCCGAAACACCAGGCGACGCCGGTATAACCATTGGGATCACGGCCGTCGAGTTCATACGTATCATTGAGATAAAGCGCGGTTTGCCATGCTCGCACGGGTGAGCGGCTCCATTCGAGAATCTTTTTGCCCCAGTACATCCGCATATAGCCGTGCATCTTTCCCGTTAGCACCATCTCCATCTGGGCGGCGTTCCAGTATGGATCATAAGTACGCGCGTACTCAAGTTGAGTGAGTGTATAAAGATAAGGGCGTTTATCTTTTTGATGGAATTTCAGGGTGGTTTGCACCCAGGCAGGCAACGCCGCAAAGCTATCATAATGACGGTTATAAAATACAAAATTCAAGGCCAATTCCCGACGGATGATAAGCTCTTCAAGAAACGTCTCCGCACTTTTGCCGCTGCGCTGGGACGCCTTCAAAGCAATATAAAGCGGCGAAATCTGGCCGAAATGCAAGTATGCACTCAGATTAGATGTGGCGTCCAGGTTGGGATCATTGCGGGCCTGATCGTAATCGTTGAGTCTGGTATCCAAAAACATTTTTAAGTGTTTTTTAGCCCGTCGAGTTCCGCCGATAAAATCAGTCACGGGTTTAATGCGATCGTCAATCTTCCATGTTGTCGGAATTTCCTCCAGACGGGAAATATCCAAACCATCCAGTTTAAGTTTGAGAGACTCTTTTTTCACGGAGGGCATTCGCAGGGGGATGAGATAGTCGTTAAGCAAGCGATGGATTTTCGGCCGTAAGGTCGCAGCGGCATATTCTTCTTTATGCGAGGCCGTTTCAATGGGAACCACGGCATCGGTCTCCACCTGGATAAAGGGGCATTGCAGTTGCATGGCGACCGTATTTCGCCATTGGCGCTGGTGACGTAAATGGCCGCGATCCGTTACCACGATTACGGCACGGCGCGCCAGTTTAATCACTCCTTTTTCCGGCGCCTCGCAGCGAAACACCAGGCGAATGCCCCGCCGTTGTAATTCCGTTTGTACTTCCCGTAATCCTTGCAACATGAACGTATAATGTCGGAGATTGGCTTTGGGATAATTCTCGGTGAGTCCGAAATACACCACCACCGGTAAATGCTTTTCGTTAGCATGTTGAATGGCAAACGCCAGGGCATGATTGTAATCAATCCGCTGCGAGGCCTGCATCCAGTACAGCACATAATCGCCCTGTCTTTCCGGCGCATCAGCCAAAACCTGAATGCGAGCAGACTGAATCATGTCAGACACACAACACCTTAAGAATTCAGATTGACAATGGCGCCGTTAAGCACCAGGGCAAACGTCACCCAACAGACATAGGGGATCAGCAGCACCATCGCCCACCACGACACGGGCAGAGCCGCCAGCATCGTCATAAAAATCAACACCCACAATATCGTGATAATGACAAGGCCTCCAAACGGAGAATGCCCTCCGAAAAAGACCGGCGTCCAGGCGGCGTTAAAGGTTAATTGCAGCAGAAACAGGCCTACGGCCCTACGGGCGCGGGGATAAGAGTATTTTCGCCAGAGAAGGAACAAACTTACGGCCATCAACGTGTATAACAATCCCCAGACCGGCCCGAATAACCATCCGGGCGGTGTAAAGGACGGCTTGGTTAAAGCGGCATACCAATCACCCGAAGCCTGAGAGCTAAACAGACTGCCGAACACCGCGACGGCGTAGCATAAGACCAAACAGGCAATGAATTGTAACAGTCGCCATGCTTTCATGGTTCTTATTGAGGAAGTGAATTGGGATTCAAATCATCGGCGCCGACGAGTTGCCGCACGCGGTCGATGTGGAAAAACACCAGAAATTTACTGGAATCATCTTCGCTGCTATAAATATCGGGATCGCGCCGGCGAAACTGCTTGATTAGTGCCGTGTTGGTTTCTTCGCGTTCCAGGGTTAAATACAAGCGCACGCCTTTGTAGCCGGACGCATCCTCCCGGAACAGATAAGCGACATGGTGGTTGGTTTTGAGGTTGGCATGGCTGAGCCGTTCCCGCATTACAAAGACGGCGGTAGTGTTATCTATGATATGCGGCCGAGCATACAACGCAATATCGACGAGGCCATTCTTATCGGCAGTAGCCAGAACACCTGTCCCTTTAACCTTTTCAAAATACTCGGAGAGATTCATGAAACAATATCCTTCAAAGCGTTTTTCAAGTCAGAAAACCGGAAACTAAAACCTTCCTGTAACAATTTTCGCGGCTCTACGCGCTGTCCTGAAAGCAGCATCTCGTCCGCCATCTCACCCAGCGCCAGACGCAGTATGGCCGCCGGCGCCTTCATGATGGCCGGGCGATGCAGCGCCGCGCCCAGACAACGGGCAAATTCCCGAACCTGCACCGGCTGCGGCGACGTCAGATTATAGACCCCTTGGGCCGTCGGGGTATGCAAAAAATATTCAACGGCTGAAATTACATCCGCCAGGTGAACCCAACTGAGCCACTGCCGTCCGCTGCCCCACGGCCCGCCAAGCCCGCGGCGAAAAAGGGTTAATAACCGTTTCAAGATGCCCCCATCCCGGCCCAATACCACCCCCAGCCGCATAATCACCAGCCGAACGCCAAGTGATTGAGCCGGTTGAGCAGCCTGTTCCCATTGGCGGCAAACTTCGGCCAGAAAACCCGTCCCGCCAGGAGAATTTTCGGTAAAAATGTCATCCTCGCCGGAACCATAAAAACCGATGGCCGACGCCTGAATCAACGCCTCCGGCCGCCGAGGTGTCTGCTCCAGAGCATCCATAAGGGTCCGGGTAGATTTTACGCGACTGTCCAGCAGCGCCTGTTTACGTTCCGCCGTCCAGCGTTCATCGGCCAGACTTTCTCCGGCTAGATTTACTACTGCCGCTGCGCCATCCAAATGCTGCGCCCACGGCCCAACGGTTTGACCATCCCATACGTCAAAGGTGATGGACGCCTCTTCGCCCTCGCTCCGGCGGCTAAGTACCACCACGTTATAACCAGCCTGCGCCAGTGTTTCAGCCATCGCTGAGCCGATAAATCCACTTCCTCCGCTAATGATAACCTTTTCGGCCATAGTAATATACCGTACTCAAATAGGTGTATGCGTGCCGTATTATATCATTCAGGATATTATATGAATCGTTGCTATATAAGCCGCATTTCTTCTATCTTTACTCTTATCAGAGAATTTGCATTATAGATGTAACTAATTTATATGTAAGGTCTTATACTATAGCCAGATGGAATTTCTCGCCATTATAAATATTGAAAGGCTTGTTTTTTTACAAGAATATCGGCTATATTGCAGTTAGACTGCAAATTGGACGATATATCCTATATGTATTACCTACGAGCAATAAAAGATAGTTGGCTGGCGGCCTCGAAGCAGTTTCCGGTGCTTTTGCTTACCGGCCCGCGGCAAGTCGGTAAAACCACTTTTCTTCAACATATTTGCGAGAAAGAACGACATTACGTTTCACTTGATGACCCAACCATACAAACTTTGGCGCACGATGATCCGGCGTTGTTTTTTCAGCGGTTTACACCGCCTTTGTTAATCGATGAAATCCAGTATGCTCCACAACTATTGCCATATATAAAAATGATGGCGGACGCAAAGCATAAACCCGGGCAATTCTGGCTAACTGGTTCGCAGCAGTTTCACATGATGAAAGGGGTTTCTGAAACCCTTGCCGGCCGAGTGGCCATAATGAATATGTTAGGTTTCTCGAACCGCGAACGGCATCAACTTGCTCTCAACGTCCCGCCTTTTATGCCTCTCGGTGTGGATATTCTTGAACGTGAAAAGACCGCGGCGGTCACCGCCTTAAAAAGTATCTATGAGGATATCTGGCTGGGATCGTTCCCGGCGCTGGCGGCGGGTATCGTTACGGACCGTGATTTGTTTTATAGTTCCTATTTGCAAACGTATTTGCAGCGGGACGTCAAAGATCTCACTCAGGTTGGTTCGGAAAGGACGTTTCTACGCTTTCTGAGAGCTTGCGCCGCTCACACGGGACAACTCTTGAACGTCTCCGAACTGGCCCGCGACACGGATATCAGCATCAATACCGCAAAGCAATGGCTATCCATTTTGCAGACAAGTTTCCAAATTTATTTGCTTCA
Organism: Sedimentisphaerales bacterium; assembly: GCA_016933395.1. GTDB lineage: Bacteria > Planctomycetota > Phycisphaerae > Sedimentisphaerales > SM23-30 > JAFGBA01. Next base: position 13,463 of record JAFGBA010000119.1, read on the forward strand.
GCCATACCACACCAATGTCACCAAGCGGCTGATTAAAACGCCCAAATTATATTTTCTCGATACCGGTTTATGCGCTTATCTGACCGAATGGGCGTCGCCGCAAACGCTGGAGGCCGGGGCGATGTCAGGGGCGATTCTGGAAAGCTATGTGTTTTCAGAGATACTTAAAACCTGGTGGCATCAGGGCAAGCGGCCGCGGATGTATTATTACCGTGATAAAGACAAGCGTGAGATAGATTTTTTGTTTGAGCAGGATATGACGCTTTACCCCGTCGAGGTGAAGAAATCCGCCAGTCCCAGGCCGGACTGGATTAAAAGCTTTTCAGCGCTGGATCGCCTGGGGCCAAAAATCGGCGACGGCGGCGTCATTTGCCTGTGTCCGCAAACTTTACCACTAACACCGACAACAACCGCCATTCCCGTCGGGTGTCTTTGATAACACACTGGAGCGCGGGGGATAAAAAATAATCATTGAAATTAGGCGTCAACCGTTTTGGGTCAAACCCGCCACGAGGCCGTCGATGGTTTGTCGGATGCCGTTGTCGCTTTCATACAACCTGTCAATGCTACGGTAGGCGTGCAGCACCGTGGTGTGGTCCCGCCCGCCGAAATGGCCGCCGATCTCCTCCAGGCTGTGCGGCGTCAGGTCGCGGGCCAGATACATGCATACCTGGCGGGGAAAAGCGATGCTGCGACTGCGGCGCTTACCCTGCAAATCACTCAGACGCACATTGTAGTGATTGGTGACGGACTCAATAATCTGGGAAATGCTTATCTGACGATGCGGCGGCGTGGGTTCATCCCCCAGCGCCTGCCGCGCCAATTCAATCGTGATCACGCCGCCTTCGAGCATGGCCATGCCGTGCACTTTGGTCAGAGTTCCTTCCAGTTCGCGGATATTGCTGTCGACCTTGCGAGCGATAAATTCGATGACTTCCTCCGGCGGATTGATGCCGCGCATCAGGGCTTTTTTGCGAACGATAGCCATACGGGTCTCCGTATCGGGCTTATCCATGCGCGTAACCAGGCCCTGGTTAAAGCGGCTGACCAGCCGTTCCTCCAATTTGGGAATTTCCGCGGGGGAGCAATCGGCCGAGAGAATAATCTGTTTGCGATTTTGATACAGGCTGTTAAAGGTATGAAAAAATTCCTCCTGCGAACGCTCCCGATCACTAAGGAACTGCACATCGTCAATGACCAGCATATCAACATAACGATATTTATGGCGAAATTCGTATAATCCGCCGCGTTCAACGGCATGAATGAAATGGTTTACGAATGTTTCGCATGACAAATATACGATTTTCGCCTGAGGATTGTTTTTCAAAACAGCCTGCGAAGCAGCCTGTAATAGATGAGTTTTTCCCAGTCCCACCGATCCATGCAGGAACAAGGGATTATATGCCTGTCCCGGCGCTTCACTGACGGCGACGCAGGTGGCGTGACTAAGACGATTGCATGGCCCGACGACAAAATTATCAAAAGTGTAGTCAGGGCTGAAGTAAAGAAGTTCTTCCTGAGGCGATGAGCTTTTACTTGAGATTGAGGGAATGTCGGATTCGGATTCCTGTTCATCCGATACATATTCCAGGCTGATGAGATGTCCCGTTACCTGCTGAGCCGCCGCGACCAAACGGTCGTTGCACACTTGTTGCAGGTACTGCCGCCAGGAACGCTCAGTGACGGCTAAACGCAACACGCCGCGCTCCAGGCTGAGGGGCTCGATTTGTTCGAACCAGTTGCGCCAGCAATCGCTGTGGTGCCTTTGGATATAACGTAGAATGTTATCCCAAACTTCCATCAGGATATCGGCCACGTTATATATTCCTTTCGCTATAAAATTTTCGCCGCAAAAGCAAAACACCCTTGCCTGCCGCTCCTGACGGAACGGATAAAGTGTGTTTACTATCCAGGAATTATTTTGCGGACTGGCGCGTAAATCACCTTTGTTGCTTAATCAAAGGTGGGTCCTTCCGCAATCACGCGCCTCTCAGTCCGTTAAGAGGCCTCACTAAAACCAAAACCGGACGGAACGCCCGGGTAAAAAAGGCTTTTCAACACCGGTCTATTACCAATCCCGACCGCATCGACGGAAAAACCGCCGTTCCAAGCCACAACCGTGGTAATTTAACTCTATCTAAAAAAACTGTCAACCATAAAGACGTTCCCCAGGCATAAATCGAAATGGGATCCGATGGTAACAAATAAACATGCAGTAAATGTCGTTTTTGTATAAACTTTTCAATCAATATAGGGTCTAATAGCCATAATAGTGCAAAGTGTGACTCTTTTATGGGATGAAGTGAATATTGTTATATGAAAAACAATCTGTTGACATGTGCGGCCGGCTAAACACAATATAAGGGTCATTTGTAAAAATAGATACTGTGAAAGGATTTATTATGGACGAAACTAAAGTCAGACGAAATCATTGGTTACATGGAGCAACGTGGCTGCCGGGATTATTACTGATTGGTTGTATTATTTTAACCACGGGCTGTGAACAGACTATTCCCGGCGAAATCTATCGGAAAAAAACCGTCGCTTGGCCGATTTTCGATGTGGAAAAATCCGAAGGCCTCAATGCCGACGGCACCAAGTGGCAAAAAGAGAAAGGTGACGCCTGCTGCTGGCTGTCAAGCTGGGAAAAAGAGAAAACTTACGATAATCAGGGTTTTCTGATTTATCGCAAAGAAAAGAACGCCTTTATTCCCATATATTGGAATGAAGAGGAAGAAAGTAAGGAATTTACCTATAAAAAAGGCGCTGTATTGCTAATTTGGCCTTACGAGTCGAAACGCGCCAAAACGGAAACCGCCGACGCGTCTGAAAAATAAATCCTTTCCGCAACCATGATGCATTAAAGGGTTTATAATCCTAGACGATAGCTTTTGCAGCGATGTCTTTACGGTAACAGGCTTTTTCAAAGGTTATCTTTGCCACGGCCTCGTAGGCTTTTTTCTGGGCTTTGCCTATTGTTGAGCCGAGAGCCGTGACGCCTAAAACCCGTCCGCCGCTGGTGGCGATCTGGTTGGATTGGTTTAATTTCGTTCCGGCGTGGAATACCTTAACATCAGCCAGGCTTTCGGCCTGTTCGATGCCGGTGATTACTTTGCCTTTTTCATATGTATCAGGATAGCCTCCTGAGGCCATAACCACGCATACCGCCGGGCGGGGATCCCAGCGGAGAGTCACTTCATCCAGCCGCCCTTCGCACACCGCCAGCATGACTTCGACCAGGTCGCTTTGCAAACGCATTAAAATTGGTTGAGTTTCAGGATCACCGAACCGCGCATTAAATTCCAAAACTTTTGGGCCGCCCGCCGTAAGCATCAGACCCGCATAAAGCACTCCGCGATAGGGTGTACCATTGCGATTCATGCCATCCACGACGGGAACGAGCACTTCCCGCTCGATTTGGGCCATGAGTTTTTCGGTGACGATGGGGGCGGGGCTATAAGCACCCATACCGCCGGTATTTGCGCCTGTGTCTCCATCACCGATGGGTTTATGATCCTGGCTGGACTCCATGACATAAATGGTCCGGCTATCGACAAAGGCCAGAATAGATGCTTCTTGTCCGATAAGTTTTTCTTCTACAAGAACTTGCGCCCCAGCGGCGCCAAAAATACGATCATTCATAATTTTTTCCGCCGCCAACAAGGCATCAGCCGGGTCGTCGCAGACAAAAACACCTTTACCCTTGGCCAGCCCGGTTGCCTTTACAACTAAGGCGGTTTCACGAGTGGCGATGTAACGTTTTGCGTCTTCATAACGGTCGAAAGTGCGGCTGTCGGCTGTTGGGATGGCATTGGCGTGCATGATTTTCTTGGCAAAGGCCTTGTCCGCTTCGAGCTGGGCGGCCGGGCCGGAGGGGCCAAAGGCTTTGA
>JAFGBA010000120.1 GCA_016933395.1 Sedimentisphaerales bacterium
CTGGCGTTTGTGGAAGTGCCTGAACCGGCAACATTGGTGCTGCTGGGTCTGGGCGGCCTGAGTTTGCTGCGCCGACGAAAATGATGATGTAATGAATTAACATCACTTTTGATTTAGCCTCACTTTCGTGGCCATTTCGGCCTGAAAAGACGGCGGATAATAGAATCCGCCGTCTTTTTTATCGACACTTGGTGATAATCAGTTTACACGCCGGATTGATGGCGGCGTTTGATCTCGGCGGCGGTGCATTTGCTCTGGGGCTGATAGCCTTTTAACGGGCGAATATATTCGTGTACGGCATCAATAATCTGGCCGGGGTAGGGGAAGAAAGCGTCTTCGAGTTCATCCGGCGGCGTAATCCAGTTGCGGGTGCCCACGACTACCGGCGGGGCGTCAAGTTCATCGAAAGCGAGTTGGGTGATGGTTGAGGCCATGGTGTGCAGATAACTGCCGCGTTCACAGGCATCGGAGGCCAGGAGGATGTTATGGGTTTTGGCGGCCGATTGCAAGACAAGGTCGTAGTTGAAGGGTACCAGCGAGCGGGCGTCAATCACTTCGCAACTCAGGCCATACTTGGTTTCAAGCTCCTTGGCGGCGTTTAATGCTCGGTAGAGCGTCGCGCCAATAGTAAGAATGGTCAAATCCTTGCCTTCCTTTTTAATATCCGGTTCACCGATAGGAATCTCATAGTTCTCTAATGGCACGCCGCCGGGATGGAATTCCTCTGGATAGCCGTAAAGCCGCTGGCTTTCAAATAAGATAACCGGATCGGTGCCCATTAATGCAGATGCCATTAACCCTTTGGCGTCGTAGGGTGTTGCGGGAAAGACGACCTTCAGGCCGGGAAGATGTGTGCATAGCGAGGTCCAGTCCTGGCTGTGCTGAGCGCCGTATTTACTACCTACCGACACCCGCAAAACAACGGGCATTTTCAACAGGCCGCCGCTCATGGATTGCCATTTGCACAATTGATTGAACACTTCATCGCCCGCTCGCCCCAGGAAATCGCAGTACATCAACTCCACCAGTGCCCGTCCACCCTCCAAAGCGTACCCAACCGCCGAACCTACAATTGCTCCTTCGGAAATAGGGGAATTGAACAGACGGTGGTAGGGGAGTGCTTCGGTCAGGCCGCGATAGACGGCAAATGCCCCGCCCCAGTCGCGATTTTCTTCGCCATAAGCAATCAGAGTCGAATCTCGATAAAAAGCATCCAAAATAGCCTCGAAAAGGGCGTCACGGACACCGATACAGCGGGAATCCTTTAAACGTTCGCCATTTTCATCAAAAGCACTGCGGCTGCGGCCGGCAAGGCTTTGCACACGGGGATTTTCTTCCTTGGGAATAAGTGTCTCCGGCTTACGGTCCGGAGCCATTGAATCCACTTTTTGCTGAGAAAACATCGTTTTATCGAGCAAATTATCGGCTTTTTTCAGATTTGTGCGAGGAGAAATCGTTAAATCGGTGGCTTTTTTACAGGCTTTTAAAATGGTCGCTTCGACTTTTTGTTGGATGTTATTAATATCCTTCTGTTTACAAACGTTAGCAGCGACCAGACTTTCGGCAAAACGAATAATGGGGTCTTCCAACTGCCATGCGTCGACTTCTGTTTTTTCTCGGTAGCTGCTTTGATCTGAAGGCGAATGTCCACTGTAGCGATAGGTGATTGTATCCAGAAGGACCGGCCCATCGCCTTGTTCGAGGATTTGTTTTTTCCGTAGAATTGCGTCGGCGACCGCCAGGGGATTGTAACCATCGATACGTTCAGCGTGCATTTGTTCGGGATTGATGCCGGCGCCGAGACGGGCCAGAATACCAAATCCCATGGTTTCGCCCTGAGGCTGACCGCCCATGCCATAAAAATTATTTATAAAATTGACAATGAGTGGCAGACCGCCGCGATAAGGTTTATCCCATAATGTTTTATACTGATCCATGGTGGCCAGGCAAAGACCTTCCCAGACGGGACCGCAGGAACTGGACGCATCGCCGATGTTGGCGATAACAATGCCCGGTTTTCGGTTGATTTTCTTATATAGCGCCGCCCCCACGGAAATATCGCCTGAACCGCCGACAATGGCGTTGTTGGGCAGAATACCGAACGGTGGGAAAAACGCATGCATGGAGCCGCCCATACCCTTATTGAAGCCGGCCTCACGACCGAATATCTCCGCCAAGGCGCCATAGACAAGAAAATCCATCGCCAGGTCTTTGACGTCGCCGGTGGCGTCTTTTTCGACGATGCGAAGGCATTGACCATCGAAATAATTTTCCATGATGGACATCAAACTTTTGTCGTCAAGCTTGGCAATTGCCGACAAACCTTTCGCAAGAATTTCCCCATGGCTGCGGTGGCTGCCGTAGATATGGTCCTCTACCTTAAGATGAAACGCCTGACCCACCGCAGCGGCCTCCTGGCCGATGGATAAATGCGCCGGGCCGGCGTGGGTGTATTCGACTCCCTGATAAGATCCGCGGAGCTTGATTTCATTGAGCATGGTCTCAAAGGTGCGAATCACGAGCATATCGTGCTGGATGCGTAAAAGATCATCGGGGTTATACCGTTTTAGCTCATCTTTGATGGACTTTTGATATTGATTAATGGTAATGGGCTTAAAATTCAAGGTCGCTGGTTTGCGTGCTTCCTTGGGGCAAATTAACAATGATTTCGGCATAGAGCCACTCCTGTAAGAGTTTAGGGATAAATAATGTCTATATTCCGTTCTTTGGCAAAATCACACCATTCCCGGGACGGCTGTTTTTCCGTAACAATGGTGGAGATTGTATTAAAATCAGTAATTCGATGTAGCGCCGGTTGATCGAATTTGGAACTGTCAACCAGCAGAATATTTTGACGGGCGTGGTGAGAAGCAAGGCTGAGAAGATGAGCGCTTTC
>JAFGBA010000121.1 GCA_016933395.1 Sedimentisphaerales bacterium
AAAATATAGAGCCTTCAATGCAAGTTCCCGTGAAACGCGAAAAAATTCTGTATAGCGAAGAATGCTACGCTATTCAGGGTGCGACGTTTGAAGTGTATCGGGAGATTGGATGTGGTTTTCTGGAAGCCGTTTATCAGGAATGCCTGATAAGGGAATTTAAATTGCGCCGGATTCCCTTTGTTTCTCAACCTGAACTGAAGATTATTTATAAAGAAGAACTTATAGATCAGACATATAAGCCGGATTTCATTTGCTTTGATAAGATTATTGTGGAACTGAAAGCAACGAAAGCGATTTTGGACGAACATAAGGCCCAAATCTTTAATTACCTCAAGGCGTCCGGATTCAAACTTGGCTTGCTTATAAATTTTGGGCATTGTCCCAAAGTGGAAGTGGTAAGAATTATCTTATGAACCACGAAAGCGTAATTCAAGATTTTCAACCACGAAAAACACGAAACACGCGAAATTTTTGTATAAAATCCTTCTTGCGGATTATGTGGTAAATGATCATTTATGAGCCTCGGTACGAAGTAAAGCGAAGCGAAGAATTCCGAAGGAAAATACTCGTATAGTAATTGCAATTTTCTTTCGTGTTTTTAGTGTATTTCGTGGTAAATGAACGACATTAATATTTTGTGGTAAAAAATGGAGTTTGCTTTGGAAAAAAAAGTCAAAATCGGTTTGCCGAAAGGCTCCTTGCAGGACTCGACGTTTGATTTGCTGCGGCGGGCGGGATTCGACGTTACCATCTCATCGCGAAGTTATTTTCCCGCTATCGATGACCCGCAACTGGAGGGAGTGATGTTTCGCGCCCAGGAGATGAGCCGCTACGTGCAGGAGGGAACGGTGGACGTGGGGCTGACGGGTTACGACTGGATCTGCGAGAACGGCTCCGACGTGGTGGAGGTGTGCGAACTGATATATTCCAAGGCGACGTCGCGGCCGGCGCGGTGGGTGCTGGCGGTGCCGCAGGAATCACCGGTGCAGCGGCCGGAGGACCTGCGCGGCGGCATCGTCGCCACGGAACTGGTGAACGTGACGCGGGATTATTTCGCCCGTCGGCAGGTTGACGTGCGGGTGGAATTTTCGTGGGGAGCGACGGAGGTGAAGGCCCGGTTGCTGGACGGGATCGTGGAGGTGACCGAGACGGGATCGAGCCTGAAGGCCAACAATCTGCGAATCATCGACGAGGTGCTCACCAGCACGACGCGGCTGATCGCCAACAAGGCGGCATGGACGGACCCCTTCAAGCGGGAGAAAATCGAGGATTTGGCCACCCTGCTGCACGGGGCGATTGAAGGGCGGGAAAAGGTGGGATTAAAGATGAACCTGCCGGCGGCCCGGCTGGCGGAAGTGCTGGCGATTCTGCCGGCGGAGAAATCGCCGACGGTGAATCATCTGGCCGATGAGCAGTTTGTGGCGATTGAGGTGGTATTGGAAGAGAGCCTGGCGCGGGACCTGATCGGCAAGGTCCGCCGCCTGGGCGCATCAGGGATTTTTACATACCCCCTGAACCTGGTAATACCCTGAGTTGTAACCACGGATTGCGCGGATTAACGCGGATTATTAATAGAAATCAGAATTCAGAAGCCAGAATGAATTGGCGGCCTCTTATCAGCGGAAGAGGCGCCATCAGCGTCAACAAATTATTTTCTCACGCGGAGTCGCAGAGACACAGAGCAAACAAGTTGAATCATGGGATTACGATGATTCCGAATATAAAACTACGATACGAAGCAAAGTGAAAAGTTCCAAAGGGAATTGACACTCATTGTCACGAATTTTTGATTTATTCGCGTAAATTCGTGCTAATTCGTGGCTAAAAAACTATTGTGTTGGATTAAACTGGGCGGCGTTGTAGTGTTTTTCCCGGTCGCGGAGTTTCTCGGCCAGTTGCTCAGGCGTCAGCCATTTCACCTGCCCGTCGATCTGCAACACCGCGTGGCCGGATTGGATGAAGTGGAATTTCCGCGGTTCTTTCATCGCCAGCAGGATGGTGTCTTCCGGCGAATCGGGCAGGATTTTCGTGGGGGCGTAATCCAGGCTTTCCAGGCCGGCGTTGCGGGAATAGATTTTCCAGGAAAGCAGTTCATTCTGGGTGGGCAGCCGTTTATGGGTGGTTTGAAAATAGATAATATGTTGGCCAACGTCGTCCATGAATGATAATAACTCCTGTTTGGCCAGCGGTTCGCGGATTACTAACACCGCCAGGCATAACACCACCACCAGCAGCATCAGCAGCCAGAAACGCCGTCGGATGGTGCGGCGGCGAGATTTTGTTATGGTTTTTGCGGGCATTGTTGAGGTTGGATTCATGAGAACACCTTAGCAGCGTGGTTTTTGTGAAAAGATCGCTAATATGAAATCTACAAAGGTTGCCAAATGATAACCGTTTTTGCGAAGATTTCTTATAGATTCTGTGGTCGGCCAGGAAAAATATGTTTTTTGGGATAAGTCCTGAGAGTATGGCTTCTGTTGATTGGTTTCGATATCAGTAACAACTTTTTCCAGTAATTCACCCGCCCGACGGCAGCAGCGGTAAAACAGGGCAAAAGCCGAATCCTTTTTTACCACGGGAATCTTTTCTTGTACAAGAATATCACCGGTATCAAGGCCTTCATCCATATAGTGAATCGTTGCGGCGGAATGATCTTCATTATTCGCCAAAGCCCAAATATAGGGACTCATACCCCCATATCGAGGCAGGGGGGCGCAGTGGACATTAATGCATCGTTGGGGAGGAAGTTCCAAAATATCTTTTTTGACAATTTGATTCATGGATACGGAAATGATTAGGTTGGGTTTAGCTTTTTGGATGGCTTTTAATACCTCCGGTGTGTTTATATTCGGTGATATAATATAGGGGATATTATTTCTTTTGACCCACAAAAACGATGAATAGTGGTTTTTAAGAAAAGGCAGCAGTGTGCAAACCAAGCGGAGAAAACGAAAGACGCCATAAACCGTTAATTTGAAAATGGTATGCCGCCAACCGGTATTTTTAAGAGACCATTTTATTGACGCCAGTGTGCCGCGTTTGCCGATCAAGGCGGAAGAAAAGATCACAAGTTTGATGTCATTTTTATGTTTTTCCAGAAAGCGATTTAGCACGGTGAAGGAAAAGAAATTGTCGTTTGTTAATAAAACCAGTTTCATTGTGGTTATTGTCCTGTTTCCTTGCATATAATTTTATATAGTGTAGTGAAGAAAAATGTTTGTAACAATCTTCGCATTTTATCTTTCACACTGCGGCGATTGCGCAACTGCACATAATGGAACCGCATCGCTTTACAGCGACTTTTCAACGACAGTTTTGAATAAGTATATGATTTTGGCGTAATGTCGATTTCATAAGGATGGCAATAAACAATCGCAGGGCGTTGTTTGTTAATGGAGCGTAATGCCTGTCGTGTTACAAAATAGGGGAAATGGCGGATATATCCACCGCCGCCTGCGGGAAATGCTTTGCCGAACATGCGCACTATCGATAAGGGGGCTTCGATGATGCTTTGATTATTGGGTAAATCAAGTATTTGAATATCCGGTGAAAATTCCGGCCAACCGTAACGTTTTCCAGCGATGGGAAAGACGCTGGAATCGTAGATGAAGCCTTCTTCGGCCAGAACTTCCAGCGCCCATTGGGTCTCTTGATTAATCGAAAACGCCGGGGCGCGATGACCATGAATGGAATTTCCTGTGATATCTTCCAGTAACTTTTTAGCTTTAGCGACTTCCCGGTGAAAGTCATCGCGGGTGAGCTTGAATATCTGGCGATGATGATAACCATGTACGCCGATTTCATGGCCTGCTTGGGCGATGGTGCGAACTAAGTCCGGGAAGGATTCCGCCACTTCGCCCAAAATGAAAAAGGTTGCCTTGGTATTGAATTCATCGAGGATTTGCAGAAACCACTGGGTATTGCGGACCACCGCATCGGTAGGGGGGATGTTTTGCCCCAACCAGTCCCGATGAAAGATGTTCCAATAATCCTCAACGTCGATAGTAAAGGCATTTAATCGATTTGGAGGAGATTCAACCATGCCGTTGAAAGCGAAACTGCCTGGATTTTTTATCCAACAGGACGGAAAGATTATCTAAAATATAGCCCATAAACGGTCCCCAATCGTTTGTGCCCGCCATTAAAAGTCGCGTGTTTGGCTGGAAGACATTAAAAAAAGAGGGCTTGGCGGACCATCGCTGCGAGCCGCTTTTTAGAAACCACATCAAGTCCCCGAATATAAAGCGTAGATAACAATCAGGTTTATACTCAAGTTGCGGTCGCGGATTATGGTCAAGCGACAGTTCGTAAAGGATTTTTATCCAGTCCATACCGGTAACCTGCACCATTTTATAGGTATCTGAGAAACGAGGATTGATTTCCATGAGTTTTGGTGTATTGTCGCGCGGGTCGGTGATGAAATCACAATCACAGGGGCCAACCCATTTCAGGTGCTTGGCGACCTTTAGTCCGGCTTTCAATATATCAGGTTGATGTACGCTTTGATTGAGGGTGCTGGAACCTCCATTGACAGGATAATATCGTAGTTTCGCGTAAACAATTCCCGCCAGAGTTTCCTGATGGGGGCCCAAAATGAACGCCGTTTTATATTGCATGCCGGTTTGGGGAATAAATTCCTGGATAAACGACCTGCCGAATTTATCTTCAATAGTCGGAAATTTGCTTTGAAGCTCCAGATCATTATGGCAGAAGCTGATGCCTCTAGCGCCCACGCTTACGGAGGGTTTGATCAGAACTGGATAAGATACTTCCCGACAGATGACATCCAGGGATTGCTCCTCAGGATACCAGCTTCGAGGAGTAGGGCAGCCAACGGCCTCAGCCGCCTTGAGGGTGTCAATTTTATCCAGTCCGAGGCGAAAAATGGGATAGGGTGGGAGAATAAGTTGGGTGTATTGGCGAATAATATCCTGATGACGGGCAATAAACTCGGTCATAATGTGGCCGAGAGGGATTAATAAATGAAACTGCTTTCGCTTAAGAAGTGAAATAATGGTCTGCATGCATACATCAGGTGATTGCTCCGGCGGCGGACAGAAATGCCGCTCCCGCACCGCCCGCGAATAAACGCCGCAGCAATATCTTTTTGTCGCCATGGCGACAACATGTAATCCCAATCCGGCGCATGATTCCATTACAGGGATGGCTGATTTGGCGGAAGCATCGATGATGAGAACATTGTTTTTGAGAATTCTGTTTATTTTCAAAATATTACAATTATCTACCGATTAAGTTGTGCGATAGTTTTTATAAATACATCCTCGTATCTACGCGTGCCCACCTTGATAGACAATTCAGCATCATAATACTGTTTGCCGGCTTGGCCCATGGCTTTGAGTTTTTCTTGGGGCATATGATAGAATTCACGGACAGCTTGGGCAATTACGGGCGGATATTCCGGTTGACATTTTATGCCCGCACCGGCCCGCACCACCAGATCGGCGGCGTCACCGATGGCTCCGATAAGAATAGGCTTGCCTACATTCATATAGGCCTGAATTTTAGAAGGGACGGTAATTTCGTGAATGAGATTATCCTTGAGATGCACCAGCATAACCTGCGCTAAGGACATGTATTTGCCAACTTCCGAGGGGGGGCAACGCTTGAGGAATATGACATTGTGCAG
>JAFGBA010000013.1 GCA_016933395.1 Sedimentisphaerales bacterium
ACACCAACGAGGTGGATTGCCGATTACCACGGTGCGGGTGATTGTGCAAATATTTTTCTTTGTCACGTTCTGCTGGTTTGTCGTGGTCAATACATTTGGCACGGCATGGTTTCAAAAACGCGGCTGGAATGTGAATCTTTTTTTCAATCTCGATCCGCTTATTGCGTTGACCACGGCGTTGAGCACGCATCGCATCTTCGGGCCATTGGCATGGTCGCTGGTTATTCTGATACCGACGCTGTTTCTGGGGCGGTTTTTTTGCGGATGGATTTGCCCGTTTGGCAGCCTGCATCATTTTGTGAGCCGGATGCTGTATCGAGGCCCGGTGGAAGAGCAGGTCAAAGCCAACCGCTATCGAAAGATTTACCAGGTTAAGTACCTCATCCTGACGGTGATGGTGGTCATGGCGATTGGCAATTGGGGTAACTGGGCGAGTTTGCAGATCGGGTGGCTGGATCCGTTTAGCCTTTTTAGCCGGAGTATCAACACGGCGATTTTGCCGGCAGTGAATGCACTGGTCGGAAAAATCTATACGCAGCAGCCTCTATACCAGGGAGCGTGGCTGATCGGCATTGTCTTTTTAACGTTGGTTGGATTAAACATGGTCATCCCGCGATTTTTCTGCAGGGTGCTATGTCCCTTGGGAGCGCTGTTAGGCGTATTTAGCCGGTTTTCGCTATGGCGAATCGAACACCGCCATAAATGTTCGGCCGCTTCTCTATGCCAGCGACGGTGCCCGGGAGGGTGTCGGCCACATGGTAAACTGCTGGTAAGCGAGTGCATGGTATGCTTCAATTGTCTGGACGATTGTCCGGAACACGCGCTGACTTTCGCAACGTCACGGCCGGAGGAAGTTTCTGGTTTTACGCCGGTTCCCGCGCCGGATGTAACAGGTCGCCGGGTGGTGCTGGCGGCAGCGGCCGGAATCATTACCCTGCCTATTACCCGACTCAGCGGAGCCAGCAGCCGTAACTGGAATCCCAAAGTGATACGCCCGCCGGGATCATTGCCGGAAGAAGAATTCCTCAAAGCGTGTTTAAAGTGCGGTCAGTGTATGCGGGCATGTCCGACAAATGTGTTGCAGCCGGCCGCGCTAGAAGCAGGTGTAGAGGGTATCTGGACGCCGATTCTGAACAATCGTATCGGCCGTGGCTGCATGCTCGATTGCACCGCGTGCAGCCAGGTGTGTCCGACAGCGGCGATAACACCCATCACGATCGAACGCAAACGCGGCCTGGGCAAATACACTGAAAATGGCCCGCTGCGGCTGGGAACGTCATTTGTGGATCGCAACCGCTGCCTGCCGTGGGCGATGGACAAGCCTTGCGGAGTATGCGAGGAAGTATGCCCCGTCAGCCCCAAAGCGATTTTTATGCGCACTTCCGAAATCACGTTACGCATGGGCGAAATGCCTGTGACAAGTTACGAAGGGACGAAGCTGGAAGTCAATGAGACCTTGCCGGCGGACCGTTTCAGCGGCGGAGATTATCGCTGCGCGATTACGCAGGGGCCGGGATCAGGGCAGAGCCGACGGATCGTCGCCAATAGCGAGAACGCGATTCGGGTGGACACGGCGTTTGATCCCGTTCCGACCGTCGGGAGCAAGTGTGTGATTCGCGTGTTGGTGGCGCGGCCATTCGTGGATCCCGATCGGTGCATTGGGTGCGGGTTATGCGAACACGAATGCCCCGTCTCCGGCCTGCGGGCCATCCGCGTCACCGCTGAAAACGAGTCTCGGTCGAAGGAAAGGTCGCTACTCTTGCGAAGTTAAAATGTTGTTATTTTTGTCTTATGGAATAATTCTGGGAAAGAAGACTAAATTCTTACGCAAAAAAGTGAACAACATCATCTTAAGTGACGCCGCCACAGCGTTCATTTTTCGCCTGGGAAGATAAAGGACGAATTTTATGCATTATAGCGGGGGAGCACACCTTATAAATTCATTTTATAATTTCTTCGTATATTGCCATCAATTCTTTGGCGTGGCGGTCCATAGAGACTCGTTCATATAGATGTTGTTGCTCGATAGCATCGGCCATAACCTGTCGACGAGAAGGATCGCCAAGTTGTCTCAGGCCATCCGCCAAGGCCGCTACATTGTCAGGAGAATCAATGATAATGCCGGTTCGGCCGTGCTCAATAAATTCCGCGGCGCCGTTGTAGCGTGTGGTCAACGCCGGTTTTCCGGCCGCCAGGGCTTCCATCACCACGCGGGAACAGGCATCGTTCCAGGTGGGCAAAACCACAGCGTCGGCGAGATTCATCATCGCTGCCATTTTAACGGTGCCGCCCATAAACACAATTCGTCCGTTTAATCGCCGTGCCTGAGGCCAATAGACGCTATAATCGGAGTTGCTAATGACTAATAAACAAATATCTTTGCGCTCGGGTAGTCGCTCCATCGCTGTTAATAAGGGGCCGAATCCTTTTAAGCGTAGATTTTCCGCCGCGAAAAGCAGTAATGTCTTGTTATCTCGACGATCATGCAACCGACGTAACTGCCGGCCTTCCTGTCGGGCCTGTTCGTTGCGAAACCGCGCCACATCAACGCCGTTGAGAACCACGCGCAACCTTCGCTCATTGACGTGATAAATATCTTGATACTGCCGTTTGACATAATTACTCACGGCGGCGATCACCGGTCCGTCAGCGGCTTCGCACAGGATGCGTTCCATCTGAATATGCCGCTGCCGTCCTCGATTAAACCCGCCGGTCAGCCGTTTCCACCATGCTTGCTTGCCAAATGAGGCTGCGTGACGCTGACTGCCGTACAACACACTTCCTCCGCGCGGTTGATACACATCCGCCGAAATCAGAGGAAGCATGCTATGAATAACATCATAACCTTCTTGTTGACGCAACGTCTTGATCGCGCGGTTCAGACGCGACATAAACGCCCCGCCGTGTGGCGGATGAAGAGTTTTACACACAAAGGGAGCCTTTTCCATAGCGCTATCGATTTGCATCGTAGAGGCGGCAATGGTTACTTGCACCCCTTGGCGCG
>JAFGBA010000122.1 GCA_016933395.1 Sedimentisphaerales bacterium
AACCCGCGGTACGGTAACCCGCACACTGGTTTTCGAAACCAGCTCCATCAGCCGCTCGGACACCTCTCCAAAAATGTGCGGGCGTCAAAGGACACCCGCACCCTATTATTCACTTTTGGATCATGGACCCTTTTGGCGTTTTTCCGCACTGAGCGGAGCATCAGGCATTTGACCGCCTGTAACCTAGTGAAACATACAGCGTTTTAATCCATTCCTAATGCCTGAGCAATAATCGGGGCAAATTTGACAATCAACCCGGCGAAAACCACCGAGACCATACTCATCAGCTTGATGAGAATGTTCAAACTCGGACCGGAGGTATCTTTGAATGGATCGCCCACAGTGTCGCCGACCACGGCCGCTTTATGAGCATCCGAACCTTTGCCGCCAAGCTGGCCGGTCTCGATATACTTCTTGGCGTTATCCCACGCCCCGCCGGCGTTGGCCATGAAAATCGCCACCGCAAAGCCGCACGCCAAGCCGCCGGCCAGCAGGCCCAACACGCCGGCTACGTCTAACAACAGACCCACGGCAATTGGTACGATCAGCGCCAGCAAAGACGGTAGAATCATTTCTCTTTGCGCCCCGGCCGTCGAAATGGCCACACACTTGGCGTATTCGGGTTTTCCTTTACCTTCGAGAATGCCCGGGATCTCACGGAACTGCCGCCGTACTTCCTGCACCATCGCCATTGCCGCCCTACCGACGGCCTTCATCGTCAGGGCGCTAAAGAGGAACACCAACAGCACCCCGGCGAAGATGCCGCACAACACCTTTGGATTCATCAAGTTTACTTCATAAAAATCCATATATTGCCGCAACGTCGCTTTTTGCGCCCGGACGGCAGTGAATTTCCATTCGGAGCCGCCTGCTATTACGTCTAATTTGGAAATCCGAGTGTCATTGTCGTAGTCGGTTTCCCGGACGGTAATTTCCTGGCCCTTGAAAGTTTTTAGTTCTTCCACCGGACCACTCATTAACATGTATTCACCGAAACTATGTTCGCTGGTGCCGGCCGAGAATTTACCACCGACTTTGCCAGCGCCACAATAAACATACCGGCCAACGCCGGCATCCGCTTCACCGGCGACTTGCGAACCGACAACCGTCACCAGCATATCTTTACCTTCACGCACCTGGCCGATGCGCACTTCTTCCACATACGCCGCCAGCAAGGCCAGCGCCGTTAAAGCCGCTGAACCGATGGCGAAGCCTTTACCCATGGCCGCGGTGGTGTTACCCAGCGAATCCAGGGCGTCGGTTTTCTTACGCACCGAGGGATCCTGATGCGTCATCTCCGCATTGCCTCCGGCGTTGTCGGCGATAGGGCCATAGGCGTCGGTCGCCAGAGTAATACCCAGCGTCGCCAGCATCGACACCGCCGCGATACCCACGCCATACAGACCCAACAGTGTGCTTGTCGATCCCCCGGAGCACATGTACGCCACCATAATCGCTACAATCACCGTCGCCAGCGCCATCCACGTGCTTTTCATGCCTTCGGCGATACCGGCGATAATCACCGTCGCTGGGCCTGTCTTGGCGTTTTCAGCAACATTCTGGGTGGGTTTGTAATCGTAACTGGTATAGATTTCCGTGGCCTTGCCGATAAGCAACCCCGCAACCATACCGGCACATATCGCTCCAAATGTTCCCAACCAGCTAACGCCCGGAATGTCACCAAGTAACCACCAGCATACAAGTGCTGCTGCGCCCAAAATCATAATGCTCGAACCCCACACGCCTCGCATCAGGGCGCCCATGAGCTCTTTCATTCCCGCGTTTTCCTTAGTGCGAACCATATAGATGCCCAGGATGCTGCAAAGAATACCTACGCCGGCCAGCACCATCGGCGCTGCCAGTAGTTTAAGCTGTTCGCCAATACCCAGCCCCAGCGACACCGCCGCGGAAACGCCCAGTGCCGCCGTCGCCAGAATCGAACCACAATAGCTCTCGTATAGGTCCGCGCCCATGCCCGCCACGTCGCCAACGTTGTCACCAACGTTATCGGCGATGGTCGCCGGATTGCGCGGGTCGTCTTCGGGAATGCCCGCTTCGACTTTACCCACCAGGTCAGCACCCACGTCGGCGGCCTTGGTGTAAATGCCGCCGCCCACACGAGCAAACAACGCCTGCGAACTGGCCCCCATACCGAATGTCAACATAACCACCGTGATTTCCACCAGCCCCATGTGGAAACCTGGGAAAATAGAAGGCGCCAGTTTAAACAGAATCAGGAACCATCCGCAAATATCCAGCAAGCCAAATCCCACCACCACCAGACCCATCACCGCACCGGCCCGAAACGCCACGGTCAAGCCGCGATTGAGGCTTTCTTTGGCGCCCTGCGCGGTCCGGTTGCTGGCCAGCGTGGCCGTCTTCATGCCGAACCAGCCGCACAAACCGCTGAAAAATCCACCCGTCAAAAAGGCAAAGGGGACGATTTTATGCTGGACATGAAGCCCAAAAGCCATAAACGCTAACAGAGCACAAACCGCGGCGAAAAATACCCCAACGACCTTATATTGACGCTTTAAGTACGCCAGCGCACCATCGGTAACGTGCTTGGCGATTTCCTGCATATTAGCGTCGCCGGGATCGGATTTTTTCACCTCACCATAGAAGTACCGGGCAAAAAACAGTGACACTACCGCCATAATCGGAGCAATCCACCAGATAGCCGGAATACCGCCGGAATCCGCTTCTTGGTTGGCATTTGTCATTGCGGCTTCGTCCGCTCCGGTCATGGTCGAGGTTTGTGCCAAAATTGGTCCCGCCATCGCCAATAGCATCACCCCGGCAAGCACCAGCCAAATTGCCTTTGTGAATTGATTTCGACACGTCATCGCGTCTGTCTCCTTTCGCATGGTTTAACACCAATTTGAGTATATCATATAGGGAATGAGCCAATAAAGCCTGTATTCTGGTAATATTGCACCGGACGACCTTGCTTTAGCCTGACCATCCTCCTTGACATTTCACATCTTTTGAGAGTTCAATGCCTTCCATGGCACTGGATAGCCGGTATTTAAGGGTTTGCTGGCGAACAAGCAGGCCGGCATAGTTTGCATGGTCAAATGCGCGTCTTGCGGCTACGACGGCGCTTCTTCTCCGAAGGCTTCTCATAGTAGCTTTGACGCTTGATATCCTTGATAAGACCTTCTTTTTCGCACATTTTTTTGAAGCGCTTCATCATCTGTTGAATGGATTCCGAACCACGGGTTTTCACCTTGATCATACGCCTGTCGCCTGTCCTTTCGTTTTGCCCTTGAAACTATTCTTATCCAGTATCTATCGGGTCAGATTATAAAGATTCATCAGTTTATCCAAATCCTGTCCTGCTGCAAGTAAAAGGCAATTAAAATTCTTCCGAAAACTTGGTAAAGTTTGTAAGTATTTATTAGTAAATGAGATAGGTGAAGACGCCCTTATAATACTCGAACGAAATAATTTCTAAAAATACCCCATATTCAATATGAAACCTCTGTATTACGAAAAATGCTTATTCCCGCGAGCAAATACCTAAATATGACTAGGAGTTTAGACTATATAACCAGGTCGGCCCAAACGAGAACGTCTTCTTCCGGCCAGCGCTCGAATAGATCCCGTCGGGTCCACTCGCACGGTACGTTCCTGCAATTGCCGCGCTCGTCGCGTCGCCCGTCGACCCAGACAGGTCAGCAGCTCATAGGGAACGGTATCTATAAGTCCGGCAAGATGTTCCACGCTATTTGGGCTGGTGCGGCGGTTATCGATAACCACCACTTCATCACCCGGTTTCGGCTCGATACCGGCCTGAACCTGATTGGTCAGGTCCACAACGGTCATGTCCATGCTAACCCGTCCGACAATGGGAGCCGGGTGCTCTGCAATAAGCATTTGGGCGATATTGCTGAATCGTCGATCATATCCATCGGCATAACCGATAGGCACAACACCCACCAGCATTTCCCGTTCAGCTCGATAGGTGCAACCGTAACCAATGGTACTGCCTGCCGCCAACCGTTTAACCAGCGTCAGACAACTTGTTAGTCGTAGAGCCGGTTTAAGATCAAGTCCCTGATGCAGGGCCGGATTGGCCAGGCATCCCATAACCGCGATTCCCGGCCGAACCATGTCAAAATGACTTTCAGTCAGCGTAATTGTCGCTGAACTATTGGCTGTATGCACAAGCAAAGGCTTTAAACCCAATTCTTCCAATTTATGCCGAAATAATGCAAAACGTCTAAGTTGCTCAAAGGCAAAGGTTTGGTCGCTTTCATCAGCGGTGGCGAAATGAGTGTATAAACCTTCTAATTCAATTTTCTGGGTGTCTCGCACCAATTCGAGCAGTTTAAGCAGGCCTTTCTCATCCAGACCCATACGGCCCATGCCTGTATCCAACATGGCGTGAACCACCGCCGGTTGCCGAATATAACGCGATGCCGTAGCCAGCGCCTTCACGTCTTCCACCTGTGTGATGCTCACCCGCACATCGTTAGCGACCAGCCAATGAGCCAATTGGCGCTTCTGTGGACCTTCATACATGCTCAATTCCGAGCCAAGCAGTAAAATCGGTCGTCGCCAGCCTAGTTCTCGCAATTGCTGCGATTCACTGATGGCAGCCACTGCGAGCATATCAACTTGACCTTCCTGCATGGCCCGCAAAACCACTTCCACACCGTGGCCATAGGCATTGGCTTTAACCGTAACGCACATCTTGCGCGAAGGCCCGATAATTTTTCGTAGTTGGTTTAAATTATGTTTGATCGCTGCGAGATCGATTTCGGCTATCAAATAGTGTGGCTGAGCCATCGAACCATCCCTGTAATCTATTATTTCCACAACAATAGGAGTCGGACAGGACGACAGGCGTCAGTTCCCCAGACAATCGGCAGGCAACTTCCCTGGCCCAGGCGCGACTCCGTTCGACCGATTGACGTCGAAAAAATATTATCCCTACAATCATTATGCTGTCAAGGATGAAGAACCGATTGACGATGGTTATTAAGGCGGAAACTTTTGTTAAATGCAGAGGCAAACGCCAATAATGTTAAATCATCTTGCTTTACCACCGAGAAAATACCCATCTGCAAAGGATGTAAGTCTTGATATAAAATAGAGTTGCAATATTTAGCGGCCACAGGGGTACGAAATTATGTGTGAGGAAACGTCCAATATTATCACGGCGGAGCCTGAAATAAATCGCGGTTATCTCGAGGTGCCCCTCGAAAACATCAAACCGAAGTATTTCTCGAAGATGTCCATTTATTTGAAGAAGGACAATAATTATTCGCTTTATTGCGACGCGGACTACTATTTCAGCGACTCTGACAGACGGCGGCTGCTTGAAAACCATGTCAATATTGTTTACGTCTCGGCGAAAGACAGCAAACGCTATTATCGGAACATGGAAAATGACATGTCCGATATCCTTAAAAGCAAGAAACTCAATGCGCAATTCAAGTCCAATATCCTCTATTCCACCAACCTGGCCCTGGCCGAAGAACTGATGGAGAAACCGCCTGAGAGTGATCAGGTCCGACGCGCTCAGGATATGGCTTCAAACACCCTGGACTTCGTGCTCAATGAAAGTAAGGCTCTTCAGCACTTAACGAATATTTCTTATCATGACGGCTATTCCTCCTCGCACATCGTCAATGCCTGTTCCGTGGCCTCGGCGCTGGCCAAGGAAATCGGCATGACCGACCATGAGATTATGGAAGCCATCAGTCGCGGCGCGATATTGCACGATGTGGGAAAATCGTTTATTTCCAGCGATATACTGGATTCCAAACTCGAATTATCCTTTGAGGACATGGATACCATCAGAAGCCACGTCAAACACGGATACAATCATTTATCCACCATGGGATTCATCGCTCCGAATGTCATGCACTATATCATGCAGCACCATGAAAGATTGGACGGCAGCGGTTATCCGGAAAAACTCAGAGGAGGCGATATTACCATGTTCGGCCGCATCGGCGGCATTGTTGACAGTTTCGAGGCGATGACGTCGATTCGGCCATTCCGCGAAAAAGTTTTGTCCATTGAAGACGCCATGCAGGAATTACGCAACCAATCGCCGGAAAAGTATGACCGCGACATTGTCAACATCTTTTGCAATATGATTGAACGGACATTATTCGACACGGTAAATGATGATTCTGACGCGCATGACGGCGTGCTCATCAAAACCGTGGATAATGTTGAGCTTACGGATCGCCGCAGACATCCGCGCCACTATTTCCGCGTTTCCGCCGAACTTTGTCCCATCATAAAAGCAGGCGACAAGCTCAGGCTGGGACCGGCGGAGAAAGTCATTGTGCACAACATATCACGCAGCGGCGTTGGGCTTTTAAGCAGTCGCCCGCTTGATATCGACCAGAACATCTGCCTTAAATTCCTCCGGGAAAAGCCCGCCATACCTGATTTGACCGGGGTGATTGTGCGGAAATTGTTACATAGCGATGGATGGCATACCCTTGGGATCAAATTGCATAAGATTTTATCTGAAGAGATGGTTAGCACAATCGTATCATAAGTTACTCTCGTAACGCCGATTATAGCTGCCACGTTGACAGGGGGAATTTAAACATTATTTGACCCGGATTTCCCAAATAAACCCGTACAAAAAGCGGTGTTTGATAGTATAAATCCTGTGGATGCTGTTTAAGACGGTTGTGCTGTTCTGATTTGGAGAACCCGATGGGTGAAGGCAAAAAAATCCAGATTCGAGGCTCCGGTTTCGTAGTTTATCTGCGGATAGGAAATAATGGATTGACAGGGTGTCGGCGGTTACCGGGTATTTGCCGGCCGGGTGAAAATTGCATGAGAAAAGAAAAAAACACCATAAAGTAGATAACTCTATTGTTGGCAGATAGTTAAAAAATGTATAAATTTGATGAATATTCCCAAAAACCTGTTGCTTTTCTGGGCGGTCCTGAGGTAAAATACGCTTTTGGATTTGCGGTTTCGGCCGCAACGGGTTCTAGAGTTGAGAAGAGAGAGAGGTTAAGAAGAGTGAGAGACATCTTATCGCTCCTTTCAGGAGCAAGGAGGCATTCCGTGAGAATTCAGAAGCAGTCGGCTTGTACGCAGAGTGTGCGGTGGTTGGTGGTTGTGGCGGTGCTGGGCCTGATCGGTTCGGCCTGGGGACAGGCGAATCCGGTCTATTGGCAAGGTCCGACGTCCGGCGGGCCGAGCGGCCTGTTTCAGAATCCGCTCAATTGGGATACGGCTAATGTTCCCGGTCCCGGCGACGCGGCGATTTTCAATCTGGGCTTCGTCTTTTATGATGTCACATTTAACGATAATGCGACAACGGATCAGTTGCAGGTACTCAGAGATTATGTCAACTTTGACCTTTGCGGTTATCAATATGACGTCGGCGGCGATGATGGTCAGGTAATTGTGGGAAATTACTCCGGCGACGGCGGTGACCTGGGATTGACCCATGGCACACTCACCAGCCGCTCAGGTATTTTCGGCATGGACGAAGGAACGGTCG
The DNA here is from genome assembly GCA_016933395.1 of Sedimentisphaerales bacterium. Classification (GTDB taxonomy): domain Bacteria; phylum Planctomycetota; class Phycisphaerae; order Sedimentisphaerales; family SM23-30; genus JAFGBA01. Next base: position 7,493 of record JAFGBA010000122.1, read on the forward strand.
GATCCGCTTCTATTTACGATGTCGGCACCGTCTGGAACATCAGCGATGATCTGATCGTTGGCGATGCGGGAACGGGAATGATGGATATCTCCATGGGCGCCGCGGTTACAGCTAACTTGCTGACGTTGGGCAATCAAGCGACGGGTTATGGGTCAATATACCTTTATGATTCAGACACATCGCTGAATATTACCGCCGAAAGCATTATCGGTAATGGCGGGACAGGCCTTCTGGATATAAGTGATTACGCCCAGGCTACGTTGGGCGGCTGGGTGACGGTTGATAACGGCGGAAGTATCCAGTTATCTAATGGCGGCGTATTGACGGCCCAGGCGGGTATGACGCTTGGGCAAATGGAATACGGCCATGGAATGTTGTTGTTGGAAGGAAATTCGCAAGTCATTTTGCAAGGCGAGGACAGCGAATGGAAGGAACTCTTTATCGGCGAAAGCGGTCATTGTGATCTTGAAGCTTATGATTCGAGTCTGGAAACGGGTAAAACCATCATGGGCTGGCAAGCCACCGGCAGCGCCGAAGCTTATGTTAGCGGTCCGGATGCCGTCTGGACCCTTCACGGCGGCGCCGGCGGGCCGGACAGCCTGGTCGTCGGTGACGAAGGTGACGCCACGTTGACGATTATGGACTACGGCCGGGTGGAAATGGATCAGCGCATTAACGTCGGCAAGCACACCGGGTCGGAAGGATGCGGCGAGGTTTATATTATAGCCGAACCTTTAATCACGGGCACGGCCGGCGACGGCGCCGCACCGGCGGTCTTCGCTCCCAATGGACCAAGCCTCGTTTGCGGCGGCGGCGTTTTGGGCGACGAAGAAGGCGCCAGCGGCTACGTTATGCTGATGGGCAACGATGAGCAGACGGCTCAATGGACCGTCGGCCTGGATTATGTCAACCATGATCTGATTATCGGTAATTTCGGCTGGGGCGGTTTGGATGTTTACGAGAACAGCCTCGTGCTGCTGCGCGAGCGGCTGCTGGAACATTGGCAACCCGGTGAGCCGGACATTATAAGCAGTTGCTGGATGAAGATCGGTGAGGAGGAAACCGGCTCCGGCAACGTCAACGTCCAGGGTGAAAACGCCGTATTGCACATCGAACACGCTCCGCTGGTGGTGGGCGATGGCGGCACGGGATATTTAACGGTCAGCGACGGCGGACTGGTGAAAGTGGAAAACGGCGAAGTGTTTATCGGCATGGGCGAAACCGGCTGGGGACACGTCACCGTCCAGGGAGAAAACACCCGGCTGGAGGATTATAGTTGGTACGCCACCTCCGTCGGCTTCAATGGTTCCGGGGTTCTGGAAGTTCGCGACGGAGCCTATATGTACACCGACCATCTGGTTATTGGTGAAAATCAATCCGGGCAGGGCTTCGTGCAGGTATCGGAGGCCTCCATGCAGGTCGGCGGCTATTTAACCGTCGGTCGGGAAGGCATCGGTACGCTGGACCTGATTAACGGCGAAACCGGCGGACCGGGCATGATGACCGTCGGCGACGCGGATTTAATCAGCGTGCTGCCGGGTGAATTGCATTTAGGTCCCAACGGGTATCTTCAGGGCAACGGCGAGATCATCGGCTCCGTGATTGACAAGGGCGGCTTGCTCCAACCGGGCGCTTCGGTGGGCGAGTTGACCATTTCGGGCAATTATACCCAGACTGACGACGGTGTCCTTTACCTGGAAATCGCCGGCGACCAGCCCGGTCAGTATGATGTGTTACATGTTTATGGCGACGTGGAACTCGAAGGCTGCCTGGGCCTGTGGCTGGCGGACGGCTTCCTGCCGCAGGAAGGCATGACGTTTGATTTGGTGCAATTTACCGGCAGCATCAGCCCGCAGGAAAACTGGTTCGATGAAGCCCAATGGATTTTCGGCCTGGAAGGTTACAGCGTTCAGTGGGAGTACAGCCTGTCGCTGGTTGGTCTGGGCGTGGATGGATGGGCCGTGCGCCTGACGTCCGAAAACACCGTGCCCGAACCCATGACGCTGAGCCTGCTGGCCCTGGGCGGCCTGATATTGCGGCGACGGAAAAGTTGATTTGTCTATCTCTTAGCTTTAAAAAAGCCGCGAATAACCATCGCGGCTTTTTTTTAACCCCATATTGATTCAAATACAAGACTACTGTAAATCAGTCGCCCAGCACCACCACGCGGGGCGGGATGAGCATATCGCCTTCGCGTTGAAGGCGGGCGACGAGATCGGCGGCTTCCTGGTACTCCCGGTTCGCCTGGTCGACTTTCATTTCCACTTCAATGCTGTAGTTTTCCGCCAAGCGCAGGAGATCTTTCTGCCGCATTTCCTCGAGTTTGAGATTAATAAATTTTAATTCTTCTTCCTTTTGGGCAACCTGGACGGCAATTTCCCCCAGTTTCATAATTGTTATCTGAAGATCATTACTACCGCTGGAAGCCTTTATTGTTTCCTGGTGCTGAGCCAGGCGAATTTCCGCTTCTTTTAATGCCTGTTGGGACGCCAACAATTTGTCTTGTGAGGCATTGCCGCTTTTGTATGCCGTTTGCGCCAGTTCAAGAGCCTGCCTTTGCATGGCAATGATTTCACGTAACTGTTGAGAAATAGGGTCGTCGGCAAGATTTGTTTCCAGTTTTTCGTGCATAATAGTAATTTGATTCTGCATCTCCCCGCGTTGTGCTACTAGGCCGGCCAGTTCCATCTCCAGGCTGTTGCGGCGTTGTTCCAACTGGCTGAATAAATCCACCACCCGCTGGCGATTCAAATCGGTCATACCCGCCTGCTCGCGCAGTAGTCGCCCTTTCTCCCGCAACAGGGAAAAGGCGGCTTCTGCTTCCGCCTGTTGCTTCCGCGCTATTTCCAGCCGCTGCGTGCGCTGCTCATCGGCGGCGCTATATTCCTTTTGGAGGGTTTCGGTCAAACGTTCGATAAGCCAGTTCAATGCACCTTTAGCCTTTTCCGGATCAACAATATAGATATCTTCTTTTTTATCAAACAGCTCTATCTGTATAAAATAAATCTGATAATCTCCGCCTCGCGCCTGCGGGGCCACATTCACGGAGATGTTCTTATCAGGCAACTCCCAGCTATCCAACAAACCGCCCAGAAACGTGCTGTTTAACGGTAATATCCGTTCATCGCAATGGATTTTTAGCATAACGCGTGGACCAGCTTCCCACCCTTCCGGAGGAATCCCATACACGCCATCCCCCCACGGCATTCCCATCATTCCAGGCGCTCCACCATACTGCCCATGTAAAGAGCCAACCGTTGATAAACACACAGCCATAAGCACAAGAAGTATATGTGTTGTTTTCTTTAACATGGCGACCTCCATACGTTTGGGGTTACGTTTATCATAGATAAGATCATTTGAACCACGAAGTTCACGAAGGACTTAGCGCGGCATAGCCGCAACCAAACTCTAAGCCCTAAATCCTAAACAAATTCAAATAGAAAAACTCAAAGGGCCAAAACGGAC
>JAFGBA010000123.1 GCA_016933395.1 Sedimentisphaerales bacterium
CTTACCCGCCCCGTTGGCTCCCAGCAAAGCCCAGTGTCGCCCCGGCTCCACCTGCCACGAAATATCATGCAGAATTTCGCGATCTTGACGCCGAAAAGATATATGTTCAAGTCTAAGGATGGACATTAGTATTCTGGTGCGCTCAATCTACCCATCTTATGGGAATAACGAAATACCAGCAACTTAATTTTCCTGCAGAAAGTGGTCCTCATATTCGATTTCGAGTTTAAGCTTATGCATGGCCTCTTCCTGGGCCAGCATGTGAAAGACATTTTTAAACTCTTCGCTTTCGACCGTCCGGGCCAGATCCTGGTACAGGCGAAAAGCGGCTTTCTCCTTGCTGATGGCCAGAAGATAGGCGTTTTGCACATCCGGCTCACGGCTATCGACCGCGGTTTGAATATTCGCTTCATCGACAATGTACCGGGCTATTTTCAAATCAGTGGTTTTGTCAGCGGAAGGCAGTAAGCGAGGATTTTGTTTGACGGTCTCCAATTTGGCCTTGTGGTTCAATTCCTCGCGGGCAAAATCAGCGAAAGCGGATTGCATTTGTTTATTTTTCAGTTTTTGCCCCCATTCATTATAAAATTGCCAGGCCTTTTCCTCCTCGTTGATGGCAAAATCGAGTATTTCATTGATTGAACCGAATGTTGACATAATCATCTCCTGCTCTAATACATCAGAGGCATTAACAATTCGCCTATAACTATATGATAGTTCGACAATCATCAATGGTCAAGCCATTCGCCGATGCCGCAAGCGGTCCAGGGCTACAGCGATAACAATTATAGCCGCGGTAACGATCTCCTGCACCCAATTAGGCAGTCCCATTTGAGAACACCCCGACCGAATGACACTCATGATTAATGCGCCGACCATTGTGCCCAGAATTGTTCCTTCTCCGCCTGACAAACTGCCACCACCGATTACAACCGCCGCGATGACATCCAGTTCCAGACCCACCGCCACTGTCGGATCACCCACCGTTAAACGGGAAAATTGCATCAATCCCGCCAGGCCGGCGAAAGCCCCGCTAAAAGCATAGACAATCACTTTCACTCTGCCCACTGCCACGCCGCACAAGCGAGCAGTTTCCGCATTGGAGCCAATGGCGAAAATATGACGTCCCAAACGGGTATAACGCAACATACCGGCAATGAAAAAGGCACATAGTATCATTAGCCAAACACCCATTGGCAATAACATCCATTTCTGCTCCGGCCGCAACGTGGCTAAAAGATGGTTCAAACTCGATAATGGCGCATCCACTTTTTGCTCACCGGCCAAACCTTTGGCCAATCCCCTAACAAACAACATCATGCCCAACGTGATAATAAACGGCGCCACCCGCAAACCAACGATTAAAACACCCGTCAGCACTCCACATAAAGCTCCTATACCGATGCCCGCCAATGCCGCTGGCGCCGCGTTCAGTCCGATACTTTCCAATAACAGTGCAATAACCACTGTGCTTAATGCCACGAGCGATCCCACGGATAAATCTATACCACCGGAAATAATCACCATCGTCATCCCTAACGCCGCCGTACCGACAATCGCCGTTTGTCGTAAAATGGTTTCCAGATTTCGACCACTGGCAAAACTCGATGGGCCGACGATAAGAAAAAAAACATAAATCGCCAACAATCCCAGCATGGGACCAAATATTTTCAATAAACTCGCAACATCAGGTTTTTTCATCCTACCGCCTCACACATAAGTTGATGCTCACTCAGTTCCACCACTGGTCGTGCCGGACCAAGACGACCGCGGCACATGATGGCAATGCGGTCACAAATCCCCAATAACTCCGGAAGATAGCTGCTGACCATCAGCACCGCTCGAGGTGCTCGTTCGGTATCGCCGCAGGTTAGTTCGTCAATCAAACGGTAAATCACGGCCTTGGCCGCCACGTCGATGCCGCGGGTGGGTTCATCAAGCAGCCACACATCAACGTCATGATATAGCAGCCGCGCGAAAGCAACTTTTTGCTGATTGCCGCCGGATAAATCGGCTACCGGTTGGTATGGCTCTTGGCAGCGAATGCCCAAACGGTCTATCCAGCGGCGCGACGCCTTCGCCTGCCGTGACGGCGAGATCAGTCTTGGCAAACGTGATAACGTAACATTATCCGCAATAGAGAGTGACACGGCCAAACCCTCATCTTTGCGGTTTTCACTCAGATATCCTGCACCTTGTCGCCATCGTCGCCACGGCGACGCCGGGCCGCTATACGTTCCGATTTTAACTTCGCCATGTTGCACGGAATCGAGGCCGAATATGGCCCGCATCAATTCCGTCCGCCCGGCTCCCACCAGACCGGCAATCCCCAACACTTCCCCCCGGCGCAATTCCAAGTCAACGTCTATCGGCTTTGTCTGCCCACTCAACCCCCGCAGGCTCAAAATCGTCTCCCCCGGCCTGCGCGGACTGCGAGGATAAAGTTCCTCTAACTCCCGTCCCACCATCAGCGTAATAATATCATTCGTCTCCAACTCCGCCCGTTCCCGCTCGCCCACCGTCGCCCCATCCCGCAACACCACCACCCGGTCGGCAATCTGCTTGACCTCCTCCAGAAAGTGCGAAATATAAATAATCGCCAGCCCCTGTTCTTTTAACCGCTCGATAAGGGCAAACAAGGTCTGAATATCCCGCTGCGTCAAACTGCTCGTCGGCTCATCCAATATCAACACCTTGCACTCACCCGCCAGCGCCCGGGCGATCTCCACCAGTTGCCGCGCCGCTGTGGAAAGTTGCCCTACTTTCACATCCGGCCGAATCTCCGGATGCTCAAAATGCCGCAAAACCTCTCTCGTCTTGCGGCGTATTTCCTGACGCCGTAATAATCCAAATCGCGTCGGCTCCACACCCAAAACGATGTTTTCCTCCACCGTCAGATGCTCCGCCAGCGATAGCTCCTGGTATATCATCGCCACCCCCTCCCGCCGCGCCTGAAGCGGATTGCCCGGCCGATACGCCCGCCCCTCCAGCTCTATCGTCCCTTTATCGGCCTTGATCGCCCCCGACAGCACCTTCATCAGCGTACTCTTCCCGGCCCCGTTCTCCCCCACCAACGCCGAAACCTCACCGCCCTGCACGTCCAGACTGACATCCCGCAACGCCCGAGTCGCCCCAAACGCCTTGCTCACCCCCCGCATCACCAGTCGTGCTTCTCCACCTGCGGCCATCAACAAGCTCCAAACCATTACTTGAAAATAATCATTTTAAATATTGCGAAATACTGACGGTCCTAAAAATTACCCAATGGCAACATCTTCCCAATTGTCATCTATATATTTATCCATAAATTTTAAGGCATCTTTATTGTTTGAACCACATTGAAATGTAAATCCTTGCTCGTTAGGATACGACATAGCAAGAGCATCTTGTGTATAATAGAAAATTGATGGGTAAGAAGGCCATTGCCAAGCTTTAACCGGAGCTTCAATCCATTTTTCAAGAATTGACTCTAATGACTCCTTATCAATCCAAGATGCCATACAATGGTAATCAGCTCCCATTATAGCTTCAAATAATAGCATTTGATATATGAAACCGCTTAAACGTTCTTCTTCAAGTAACCATTTTTGCGGCTTAATATTTTCACTTATATACACTTTTGGGTTTTCTTCCAGTATCTCGGTTTGCCAAATATAGACACCTTGTGATTCAATATAAAAAGTAATACGATCAGCCTCAATTATCAATTTTTCTTGCTTTAATAAAGTATTTAATGTTACCAATCTATATACCCCTCCCCATTGTCTAGACCAAAATCTCCCGATTCTTAGATGAACTCGTCCCTGGGATGAACGCTGCCGGCACGGAGGGAGC
>JAFGBA010000124.1 GCA_016933395.1 Sedimentisphaerales bacterium
CGCGATCCGCTGCTGCTGTTCCGGTGTCACGCGCCCGGCGATGACCAACTGCACCGATCCCACCACATAACGCACCATACTCGCCGTCCATACAGCCAGTCGCAATCCTTTTTCACCCGGCCGCGACACGGCCAATAACCGTAACGGTCGCGGCGTTGTGTCATTCTTCACCCTTTTTATATCAAGAAAGTTTTTAATCTGTGTTATGCGCTCTCCCTGCAACTTGCCTGCGTTCGGGTGCAACGGGCGCACGTGAACATTGCCTGCACCGGCATCCCACCCCAGCGCTGATGGAATATAATGTATTTTTCGCCTCAAAAACCACCGCCGTTTGCGCAACCATTTCACTGCTCGCGCACTGGTCAAATGCACATCAACGGGAATTTTCTCCCATTGCGCCGCCCATACGACCGGCCAGGAGACGCCGTCCGGCTCGTACCAGCTTATCCGCTCTACATTTCGCTTGCGCAACCAACGCCGCCAGCCCCACACATTCAAGGGATAAATCTCTGTATAACCGGCGTCGATCGGCGCGGAAAAATCGAGCAATATCCCCCCCTCTCCTGCGGTAATACGTTCCCGCCATAACGCATCCGTCTCTCGGCCCATGAGCGTCAACGATAACGTCATGGCTTCACTCGCCCTCGACCTTATGCTTATAAAAACATGGGCCGACCTGTGCGGCTAAATCCTTGCTCATGTCCTTAATCAAGCGCCGTTCATATGTCGGACCCGCTTCTTCGACGAAATCCTTGGCGATAGTAAACGGCCGCTGCGCCTGTGACACCGGCCATACGCGTTGCCCCGTTGATGATTCAATCAACTTACAGGCGCCCGCCAAATGCCCTTCGAAAAAATCCTGCCCGATCTCATGCCGGGTGTCCAGTTGATTCACCAGCACGTACAATACGTAATCACCGCCCAGTTCCTGCCCCAGCTTTTGAATCGGCCAGGTCATCGCATCGTCATGTTGCCGACGAAACCGCATCACCTTTTCATAGTCCACGATGCCGGCGATCGCCTTATTCGCCTTCAACAAAGTTCCCAACTCTTCGGCGATTTCCCGCCGCAACACCGTACTTTGTTCATCCTCCGCTACCGCCAGATCCACCCAGATTAATAATTGTTTGTCGCTGATGTCAAATTCCGCGTCCACGGTTTTAGGCGGCGTCAAAGGCGCCACAAAAATTCCATACAATGGCCCGCACCCCCCTGTAATCGCCAGTCCCAGTAAAATCAAACATTCAAATATCCGGGCTAATTTACGAATACTTGGATGTTTTTTACATTTTAATCTGTCATTTTCCATTTCTATTTTTGATATTTTAATCTATTTTGGTTCTTTATGATCGTGGAATTTTTTTACCAGCGCCTTGGCGAACTCGCCTACCGTCTGGTTCTCCAAAATCGCCCGCGTCGCCATGTCGGCCATCGGCACCGGATTATCGGTAGGAAACATCACGCTGACTTCCGTTTGATATACCGGCTCATCAGGTTTGGCGTCGGCCATGTCATAAACACGTACGTCTGCCGTCACTCGTCCTCGCAGCAGATTTACGCTGTTTTCCTCTTCCAACGTAAATTCGATGATATCCAGATATAACACGCGTTGTGCCTCAAACCTCTGACCGATCTTTAAAACGGGCAGGTAAAACCAGTCCAAATCTTCCTGTTGGAACCGCTCGATGGCCTGCTGGTCCACAAATGTCGCACCTTTTACCTCCCGACCAATTTCATAAGCACTGGCCAGGGCCAGGTTGCTGCGCACCATCGGGTGCTCAAACTCCGTCGCCGGCCCCACCGCCACTACAATGGCCGTACGCGCCCCCGCCAATCCCGAGTACTCCGCTTTCACGGTCTTTTGCTGCTCACCAAATAATACATAGAGCGGATATGAGAGAATATTGCACCCCGCCACCATAATAATTAAGCCTAACAAAATTAATGTTGTCGTGACATGTCGCATCTCAATACTCCTGAAAATCAGCCCACGTGTATCACACAACACCACATCCAACCGATCAGTAGTATAACGCAATATATTATAAATAATAGCTTTATATTCATACCCACCAATCGTAAATGCCAGGGAACCCCCGACACCGCTTCATCGAATAAAAACAGGCTCAAAATCAGTCCCAGTAAAGCCGTCACCGCCCCCGCCGGCTGTACTATAAATGCCTTAACTATTTGTCCCCGCGACACATAAGAAAATGATGTCGTCATCCCGCACGTCGGACAGGGCCAACCCGTCCGCTCGTAAAAACCGCATTCTGGAAATCCCAATTGCTCATGCGTGCCCAGACCCCGGGGATCGGGTTGTAAAAAACTTGCCAAAACCATCACCGACCAGATGACCATCGCTCCCGCCCCGGCCGCTAAACGTATGCCTAACCGGGCTTGCCCTGATGGAGGTAAAAACCGCGACCTTCCCAAGTCCTTTAATAACATTATATTATGTTTTCTTTGGCCTTGAAAAATCATGGAATACTCATTTGGAGGGCTTTTTCTGGTTGCTATTAACCATCTATTCTATTAGCAGACTCTTACCTGTCAATGTTCGCCTCCGAGACGCCC
>JAFGBA010000125.1 GCA_016933395.1 Sedimentisphaerales bacterium
CGACCCGAAACTGGTGGAACAGGCTGAGGACGGCGGAGGTTATCATGCGTAATCTACTGATTTTATTCATGTTATGTGGATTAATCGGCCTGACGGGTTGCGCCACCCCCCCCTCTTCTTCCGCCGAAGAAGAAACTGAAAGCCCCATAATCTCCTCAATTCGTAAATTGCTACCTGAATCACCCCAACAACGTCGGCGAAAGCTCATGGAACGATTGGCCAATCCTGATGCCGATCAACGGCGCGAAGGTGTGCTCATGCTGGGCGAAAAGGAACCATCTCAATGGGATGTTACTCCGCGTATATTATCTATCATGGCTCAAGGAGATCCCAATCCACAAGTGCGGGCGACAGCAGTGAGTGTTCTCGGTCAACTGGACCGACCGGAAGAGATGATAGCCACCCTGACCGCGACAGCACGGGATGATAGCCCCGAAGTTCGCCGGGAAACACTCCGGGCGCTGGCTGATCAGGATAATCCAAAAATATCAGCCATTCTGTTGGAACGACTGCAAAAAGATCATGAATCGTCCCTTCGTAGTGAAGCCGCGAGACAACTTGCCCGTTTTCCCCAGAATGATGTTATTAACGCCCTGATCGCGGCCCTGGCGGATGAGGAATTTTCCGTCACTTATGAGGCCAGACACTCTCTGGCGACAATCACCGGCGAGGACTTCGGTTATGACCCTGGTGCATGGCGAGGATATATCAAAACCCGATCGCCGGTCATGCCATAAATTGCACTATTCCTTAAAAAGTTAAGGCGGGTCAGACCTTGACTTTAGGGTAAAACGGGCTGAAAATATTCTGACTTGTTTTGTACAAGGGCGAGTGATAATCGTTAACCCATTGTTGAATGGAGGTTTAGATGCCATCGATTAAGGGAACCAAAACGGAAAAGAATGTCCTGGCGGCGTTCGCCGGGGAAAGTCAGGCAAGAAATCGTTACACCTATTTTGCCAGTGCCGCCCGTAAGGAAGGTTACGAGCAGATCGCGGCAATTTTCGAAGAAACCGCCAATCAGGAAAAAGAACACGCCAAGCGTTTCTTCAAATTCCTCGAGGGCGGCGAAGTGGAAATCGTGGCGGCGTATCCCGCCGGAATTATTGCCGACACGGCTGCCAATCTGGCTCACGCCGCCGAGGGCGAAAAACTTGAATACACCAGTTTATATCCGGGTTTCGCCAGTGTCGCCGAAGGAGAAGGCTTGAAGGACGTGGCGACTGCGTTTCGCATGATCGTCAAGGCCGAAGAGCGACATCACTTCCGTTACATTGCTTTAATGAATAACGTAAAAGAAAAAAAGGTTTTTCAGCGACCTCAGCCTGTGCGCTGGACCTGCCGTAATTGCGGGTACGTTCACGAAGGCACAACACCGCCCAATCAATGCCCCGCCTGCCTGCATCATCAGGCATACTTCGAACTGGAAGCGACTAATTACTAATTCCTCAAGGGCGAGCCATGAGTAAACAAAACTATAGTCTTTCCGAAGCTTTCCGGTTAGCCGAAGCCGTCGAGAAAAACGGCCTGGAGTTCTACACCCTTGCGGCCGCAACGGTAAAGGACAAAAAAACCAAAGAAATTCTGCTAAACCTGGCCGAACAGGAACAACGCCATGCGGAACTATTCGCCCAGATGCGACAGGAATATTGCGCCAGGGAGGATTTGCATGTGGTGGACGCGGACGATCAGGTCTTGAATTATATTCAGAGCGTCGCCGCTACGCATGTATTTAACCTGGATAAAAACGTCGCTCGGTTGGTCGCATCGGTACAATCGCCTCAGAGCACTCTGCAACTGGCATTAAGTTTTGAGAAAGACACCATCACTTTTTTCTCGGCCCTGAAAAATGGCGTACAGCATGAACACCGCGATAAAGTGGAACAACTTATCCAGGAGGAAGTTCGCCATGTACGGGACTTGCAGGAGGCCATGAAAAACCTTTGAATAGGAAGCAATTCACCAAACTTTGACGTACTAATACGTATCGGCAATATTAAACATCTGTTTACAGGAGACCATCATGCAGAAATATCGCTGCCTGCTGTGCGGATATATTTATGACCCCGCCAAAGGCGATCCGGATAATGGGGTTGATCCCGGAACCAGCTTTGATGATTTGCCCGATGACTGGGTTTGTCCGGAATGCGGCGCCGATAAGGACCAGTTTGAGCCGGTTTAACCTTTAGCGGCCAACATTTTTCCCTTGCCGAAGGTTGGTTTCAATGATATACCAACCGACATTTAGTATAAAAATTTAATATTATTTCCGGTAAGGACTCTGGTATTACCTAATCGGGTGAATGGGAGCAATAATGGAAACGTCACGTCAATTTTTGATAATAACGGGTGTAGCGGCACTGGTGGTTATTATAACAGGTTGCGATCCGGGCATTAGTACCGCCGGCAATAGCTTTGATGCAGTCAATTACAATCGCCGCGCTCAAGTATTCTTCAATAATGGCGATTTGACCAACGCCAAAGAAGAACTCCGACTTAGCCTGGATGCTGATTATGAAAATCCGGTTTCACATTACTATCTGGGAAAATGTTTTCAGGCGGAAAACAACCTGGAGAAGGCCGTTTATGAATACCGTCTGGCCGTACGTTTCGCTCCTTCGATGGAACTGGCCCAAACCGCGTTAATCGAAACGCTGGAAATTGCCGATCAGCATGAGGAATCGCTGGATTGTCTGAAAAATTGGCTGAATCACGCGATGATGGAATTACTGGAATATCAGCGCATCGGGGCGTATTTTAATGAGGCGAATATGTCGGATCATGCCGTGCTGACTTGGGAAGCCGCAGTCAAAGCTTACCCTCATAATGCAGAGCCTTGCCTGTCATTGGCGGATTTCTACCGCGACAGGAACATGAAAAGCAAGGAGATTGAATGGCTGACTCGTGCGGCCCGCGCCAATCCTTTTCACCCCGGGCTGGCGCGGCGGCTGGGTGAAAACAACCTGCGGCTGAACATACCCGAACCCCAAAAACCTGAACCTACTCCCTCTGAAAAGCGCCTGCGGGAACTGGAGTTATAAACCGCTTCCCAAGCAAACGGTGATTATGTTGATTTTAGACTCCGGCAGGCTCACGCAAGCCGGAGTTTTTTTAATGGACAAGATGGTCTTTTCCGGCTGGTAAGCCAATACATATGAACAAGTCGCCCAACTGGACCCCATCGCAAAAACAGGCCATAGTGTATCGCGGGGGCAATTTGCTGGTGACGGCCGGGGCAGGGTCAGGCAAAACCGCTGTCCTAACCGCTCGCTGCATTGGCCTGGTTACTGATAGGATTAATCCCTGCGGATTGGATGAATTACTGGTGCTGACGTTCACCAATGCGGCCGCGGGGGAAATGCGACGACGCATCGGCGCCGAGTTGCGGCGCTTCTCCACCCAAGCCCCAGACCAACGGCGTCTGGAACGACAGATAGCCCTGCTGGACCAGGCCGACATTTGCACGATTCATGCTTTTTGCGCTAATTTGGTGCGGGAACATTTCTATCGGTTGGGAATCGATCCCAACTTCGAGTTAATGGACGAGGTCGAAACCGACCTGTTGCAACTTCAGGCGGCCGAATACATGCTGGCGGATGCTTACGAAAATGGTCTATCTGAAGCTCCACAGGCATTCGCTGACTTGCTCGATGGTTATGGACATGCGGGTGATGACCGGCCCGTCATCACCCTGTTACTGCAATTGCAACGTTTTCTGGAGACGCTGGCCGACGCACAAACCTGGCGTCAGGCGTGGCGGCAGCAAAAAACGCTTATCGAAACAGGAAACATCAGCAACCTGGCTCAGATGCAACAGCGCCAATTTCAATTCGAACAGCAACTTTCCCGGCAAATAACTCGTTTGAGGCAAATTCTAGTGAAATTGGAACAAATAAATCAGCTTACCGATTATATACAAAATGTCCGAGATGGTTTATTGGCTCATCTGGAATTGATGCAAGAACGGTTACGCATCACGACCGGCAACTCCGGAGTCATGGAAGATCCGCCGCACACACCCTCTTTAACCAAAAAATACACACAAGGACTGAATCCGAACGATTATGAACCCGCCAAGGAGATGATCCAGGCGATTCGCAAGGAATACATCAACCTGCAAAAAAAATACACTACTGATGAAGCGGAAATACTTCATCAGGCTCGCTTAATCGTTCCTTTGGCGGACGCGTTGCTTATACTCCACGAGAGGTTCGACCGGCGTTATCAACAACTCAAACAAAACCGCCGCGTCCTGGATTTTTCAGACCTGGAACATCTGGCGCTGCGTTTATTACAGGAGGAAACCGGCTCATCCGATATCGCCCGTCAATTGCAGCAGCGTTACCGCTACGTACTGATTGATGAATATCAGGATATCTCGCCGGTGCAGGAGAAATTACTGGAGCGTCTGGCTCGTTCGGGAGTTGAAGCCAATCGCTTTATGGTGGGCGATGTTAAGCAAAGTATTTATGGCTTTCGTCGGGCTGATCCAACGATCTTTTTGGAAAAATACGAGGCCTACCCGGCACTGCCTGTTGATACCGCAGTAAAAACAACATACAAAAATGGCGTTCGAGTGGAGCTTAATCATAATTTTCGCTCGCGGCGGCAAATCATTGACGGAGTAAATGCCATATTCAGCCGCTGCATGACGCACGATTTCTGCGGCGTCGATTACATGGCTGCGCCACTGCTTTACGGAGCGGATTATCCTCCCGCCGCCAGTGAATCCGCCTATATCCCGGAAGTGCATCTGATTGAACGAAATACCGCCTCCGGCTCTCCCGATATCATAGAAGGTTCCGAAGATAACCACGGCGATACTACGGAAAACAATCCGGGCGAATTAGACGCTACACAACGAGAAGCCGCCATCATGGCTCAACGTATACGCCGAATGGTTGGGGCCGACGATCCGGATCACCGGGCGGAATTCACCGTCCGCGACGCTGATAGCGGTGAAGAGCATCCGGTTCGTTATCGCGATATTGTGATCTTGCTCCGATCGATGAAGTTACGGGCCGAAGTATGGGCCGAACTATTCGGGCGAATGGGCGTGCCCGTTCACGCGGAATTATCCAGCGGGTATTTTGTCGCCACGGAAATTCAGGACATGCTCAATCTGCTGCGATTGTTGGATAATCCGCGGCAGGATATTCCGCTGGCCGGCGTGTTGCGCAGTCCTTTGGTCAATCTGGATGACAATGCCCTGGCGGCAATCCGGCTGCATACTCGCAACGGCGCCTATCATCAGGCCGTGAAATGTTACACTCAAACCGGCCCGGACGAAACGCTGCGCCAACAATTGGGGCATTTCCTCAAAGAACTCAACACTTGGCGCACACACGCCCGGCAAAGCAGCCTGGCCGATATTATCTGGACCATTTACCGGCAAACGGATTTTCTGAGCATGGTTTCGGGTCTGCCCGGCGGACCGCAACGCTATCAGAACCTGCTGGCCCTGCACGACCGCGCCCGACAATTCGACAGTTTTTCCCGCCAGGGCATCGCCCGCTTTTTGCGGTTCATCGAAAAACTACGCGATGAAGAAGGCGACTTCGGCCCTGCGCCGGTATTGACCGAGGCAGACGACGTGGTGCGCATCATGAGCGTCCATAAAAGCAAAGGTCTGGAATTCCCCGTCGTCATCGTCGCGGGCCTGGCCAAACAGTTTAATCTATCTGACGCCCGCCGCCCCGTACTGTTTGACCGACCGGATCGCGGGGTATTGGGGATGCAGCTCATCGAACCGTTCAGTCATAACCGCTGGCCCACGCTGGCGCATCGACTGCTGGCCGATCATAGTGTGGAAAAAACGCTGACCGAGGAACTTCGCCTGCTGTATGTGGCCCTGACCCGTGCGAAGGAAAAACTCATCCTCTCCGGCGCAATTGATTTTGACAAAGCCCGAAAGAACTGGCGCAGCGATAATCCCGCCGACGGCCCCCTGCCGCCACATCAATTACAACAGGCACGCAACTGGGCGGACTGGGTGGGTCCGGCCCTGGCGCATCTTGAGGATATGCAGGACTTTTTCGGGAATCCCGGCGGCAAAACAAACCTTTTTCACCTTCATGTTTACGAGGGTGAGAAAATCACCCGCATCAAGCAAGACATGGACGCCAGCCAACGTATCCGGCGACATTTTGACACCGTCGAACAGCTTGCGGCCGAACTACCCGATACATCACCTGGTCCGCATATTGCCGCACTGTTGGAGAAAATAAACCATCATTATCCCCATCTTTCGGCCACGCGGCTTCCCGCACGCTTCAGCGTTACAGAACTAAAACGATTGACGCCTGCCTATGATGAAGATGAGTTTGTGTCCTCGTCCTCCACTACACTTCCGCCAAAGATGGATGATTACTCCTTCCAAAATCGCCCCGCCTTTTTACAGGTTGAACCCGCCGCCTTAACACCCGCTGAAAAAGGCGTATATACCCATCTGGTTTTACAGCATCTGACGCTCGAGGGGACATTGGATGAGAAGGATATTCAGCAGCAGATCGACGCCCTGGTGCAAAAAAACCTCCTCACCGCCATCCAGGCTCAAAGTATTGATGTTGCATCGCTGACAGCATTCTTCACCTCGCCACTCGGCCGGGAGATGCGCTCTCATCAAAAGACCTTAAGACGCGAGTGGCCTTTCACGCTGGGCATTCCGGCCGGGGAACTCATCACGGATGGCCGACTCAACGCTATCGAACAAAAGGATATCATCCTGGTTCGCGGAATTATCGACTGTTTTTACGAGACCGAGGCGGGCGCCGTCATCGTCGATTTCAAGACCGACAGCATCACCGCCGACCAATGCCCCATTCGCGCGGAACACTATCGCCTGCAACTGGCCCTCTACCGCCGGGCGCTGGAAACCATCCTCCACCGCCCCGTCCACCGCCAGGTGCTCTATTTCCTCACACCGGCCAAAGGCTGGACATTAACGCCGCGGTCATTCTGTCGCTGACTCGGTTCTTCCAGAACCTACCACTCAGCGAGACATGAGGCCGAAGGCCTTTCCTGTTATGGGGACGGGAAGGCGATGTCAATTTACGCGGCTTTGATTTGGATATATAACGTCCTGATTTCATCTTACAACGATCTAAAATAATTTACATCCCCCCGATGGGAGTTTGTATCGTAATAACGTCAATGTACATCAATCCAACGTAAATTTCCATTGGTCCGGCGCTTGGGTCGGCGCTGTGATGCTTAAATCGACACGGCTGCGCTTTTAGCGCTAAATCCGCGACTTAAGCGCCGGGCCGGGGCTGAAAGCGGCGGGGCAAGGTCAATTTACTTTATCGCTGCGCTTAAAGCACGGGAACTGCGCTTTAAGCGCCAGGATGATTCCTTTTAGCGCAGGGGCTGCGACTTTGTCGCGAAGACGATTCCTTTTGTCGCAGGGGCTGCGCTTTTGTCGCAAGGGCTGCGACTTTGTCGCGAA
>JAFGBA010000126.1 GCA_016933395.1 Sedimentisphaerales bacterium
CGATGGGAGGCCGCGATTTCGTATTTGGTTGTGATATGCACCATGGGTTTGGCTCCGTTTATGAGACTTACGCTAACCATGTCGCTTAAAACCGCTTTGATTCGCACCACTTGAAAATCGCCGAAATGCTCCTGCAGGACATTTCGCGCCCAGCATAGCAATTCCCATGTGTCGCCCGGCCGCACGTCCTCGGCCAGGGCCGCTTCAAAAGTCCGGCTGATGTCGCTGACATTAACCACCAGTCCGCTATGGCGATCAACACCGCCGGCCAGCGTCACCCACAGTGACAGCGGCCGCGCCCCCAGCGCCGCCGCCTGAGCCGGTGATTGCTGCAAGCGCCCGTCGGCGTCCACCACCAGATCAATCCCGCGCGTCAGGTGTATCATGGCGTTGCCTTCTTTTCCGGCAGAGGGGTGAGCAGCAGGGTTAGCTTGCCGTGCGTAACTTGGATATTGGTTACTTTCACATCAATGTCATCCGTAGTGGGCTGAAAAGTTCCTTTTACCTCCGCCCGGCCGGTTTTGATGAGGTCCTGCACGGCGGGAATGAACCGCGTGAATTGTTCGACCACCTGACGTTTTTCCTGTGCGTGGCCGTTTGGCTGAAATGACGTTTTCTTGTTATCGAGTTTTTCCGTAAGGGTCAAAAGTTTCTCGCGCAGGTACGATTCCGGTATGGGCATGGCCCCGGCCCGAATCGACGTCAGTTCAAACTCAAGATTCCCGGCCGCATTGACGCCGGGCCGCAACCGGAGGGTCATAACCGTATCGAGGTCATCATAGGTAATCGCCGCCATGATGTCGATGCCGTCCGGCGTAAACGCCACTTGCGGATCGCGCATAAAAGCGTTTTTACCGAGAGTTTGCTCCATAAAGCTGCGCGTCTCGCTATGCAGAAGGATGCCGTTAATCAAATCCTGCTCGAAAAACACCTCATAAGGTTCCCGATACCCCGCTCCGCTGATAATTTCGGATCCTTTGATATTAATGACGTGATCGATAAGCGTTTCCTGTTCGGCCGTCAAAGGCGCGGGGTGGTACGCGCTCGGCCGGCGTGTCACCGCCAGGAACGCCCCTATCGCCAGCACCGCCAGTGCGACTACTACAATCACTAGGGCGATTATGACTTTTACCAATCGTAGTTTCCAAACGGGACTCATTCAATACAACGTCCTAATAAAAAGTCTAATAGTGACATATAATCGTTACAGTCGTTAAAATATATCCAAAAATATTCTGCCCGGTTCGACTATCGGTCTTTTTTTCCTCAAAGCGGTTTCGGCGATTTCGGTTGCGCGGTATCATGATGTCAGGAGTGAAAATGTCACAACGCGCATTGACAATTCTACAATTAAACCGGACGCCCGATCCACAACGGTTGGAACAGGCCTATCTTGCCAGCCGTAAACGTTATCAGCGGCTAACCCGCAATGGGCCTTTGAAATTCTATCGTCACAAGCTCCTGGCGGAAACTATAAATGCCTACCGTATCCTGCGTGATCCCCGGACCCCCCCTACAACGAACGCCACACCCAGTATCCGCGCCCGGTACGCCCGCAAATATCATTCACCACCGCGAACGAAAGCACAAATCGAGGATGATTTTTGCCGCGAGGTTATTTATCGTCTTGAAGGCGACCTGATTCGGTTTGACAGCCGTCGTGAACTGCTGCAACTGGCCCATGATGAGGGCATAGCGGTGTTCCGCGCCAATATGCTAATCGCTCAAATTGTGGAATCCGTCCGTACTCACGGCGCATTTGATTCGCCGATCAAGGACGTCGCTTTTCGTCCTCGCCGGAAATTTCACCTGCGAACAGCGTTATATATCGCTGTCGCCGCGGCCTTGATGATTGATTTGCTGCTTGTAGGTTGGCTGAGCTAACAATGCAGCACAAATGTCTTCGCCAGGGGGTTTAACCGAGACGGTTAAGCTACGGTTGCGCCTGGGCGGTGAGCTTTTCCTGCGATTTTACGTTCGCCAACAAGTCCAGCGCTCCTTTGATGTTCATACCAAAATTCGACCCGGCAAATGATTTCATTAAGGCCGTATTAATCGCCACCACGCAGCCGTCTTCCGTGATGACCGGCCCGCCGCTGCCGCCGATGGCCGTCTGGGCGTCATATACCAGCATTCCTTTGCCAACCCGGCCGCACATGCCCCGCGTCGCCACCGGTTCAATCAGGCCGCGTTGCGCCATTCGCAGCGCCATCTGCTCGAAGGATAATCCTTCCGTGCCGATAATAGCGGCCAGTTCATCGTCATCCAGCCGCGCCAACAGGCCGTCAAAACCCGTCGGATAGCCCAGTAGTATAACCGTTTGGCCAACTCGCACCACCTGATGATCCGCGGCGCACGTCAGCACCGGCACGCTCGGAGGAAGCGACTGTGCCCGCAGTAATGTGATGTCGTCGTTTTCCGCCTCGGCTGCAATTGTTAATCCAACCGCTTCCACCTGACCGGGGAAAAATGCCCGCAACAAGCAGCGTCGCGGTTCATAACCCGCGGCCAATAAATACTCCCATTGGTTTCCCGCCGTCCACGGCGAGGCAACATGTTTGTTTGTCGCGATGTAACCTTCGGCGTCGATGAGAAATCCGCTGCCGGTATAATGCACAATCATCGGCTCACCCGCACCATTCAGGCTCAACGGCTGCGGTTGGCTCCCTGCATCGGCGGCCGCCGTATTATTCGCATAACGTAAGGGCTTTTCCGATTGAGGCTCAACGAACATGTATTCCCCCTGGATCAGGCACACCCCGCCGGCCATTTGTGCGGCCAATTTCGCTTCCCAGTTTCGGCCGGCAGAATCGTTCGGGGATATATTCATGGTTTGTCGATCCCGCCTCGACGGTGAAGACAAAAGTTCCCGGGCTTCCAGGGTTTGCAGGCGATGATGTTGTCGCAATGACAACACGCCCAGCGTCAGCACCGTCACCGTTAATAATGCAGTAAGCAGCGGTCCCCAACGGATCGGACTGGATTGGTTAGTGCTGCCTGGCGTCATTGAAAGTTCCGATAATAAAATCCATTTTTAAAGATCAACATCCTTTCTATCGACGTGTTTTCCGGCCGTCTTTGCGGTATTCCCCCTTGCTGTTATCATTCTATCGTCGGTGACAATATTCTGGGTTATTCTCTCAACCCGACCCGTGATTTTGCCGATAATAATTATGATGTTGGTCGGGAAATGCGGACGAAAATCCCCCCGATGAACGGCAGAAAATTTCTGACCGGTTTTTTAAATTATAATATTGTGAGCACCCCGTTTACCGGGACGCAATCAGGCCGGTATGGCAGAAGCCGGCCATTTTTATTGCTTTCCTTGACACCGTCCCATAATCATTTTCACTTCACCTAAACCGGACGGTTGAGCTACTTCAAGGCGTGGCCTCGGGTTTCCTGGGAGATGACGCCTTGC
Source organism: Sedimentisphaerales bacterium (assembly GCA_016933395.1). Taxonomy (GTDB): domain Bacteria; phylum Planctomycetota; class Phycisphaerae; order Sedimentisphaerales; family SM23-30; genus JAFGBA01. The sequence goes on from JAFGBA010000126.1 coordinate 3,422, forward strand.
TGGTATAAGTCTTCGATGTCCTGGGCCATGGTGAAGCAGTTGTCGGGTAGAGGAGTGGAGCGCATGGTGATGTCGTTACCCTGTAAAATCGCATTTCTCAATTCCATATCCGGAATTAAAACACTATAGGTGGCTGTACGCCCCTTACCATCTTTGCGCGGCAACAAACGCTGTGAAGATACAGCCAGCAATAAACGACTCAATTGCCGGCGAATGATCGGCAGGTTTTCCTGGGGAAAGGCATCCAGGATTTTCTGAATGGCGGCCAATGGCGTGTCTTCGTGCAGTTGGGTCAGCACCAAGTGGCCGGTCTGAGCGATAGTCAGTGTCATTTGAATGTCATCTATCGTTCGCAGTTCGCCGATCATCACCACATCGGAATACTGAGACATAATAACGGATACACCCGAAGCGAAATCAGGCACATCTCGGCCGATACTGCGCTGCTGAATAACGCTACGCTTGGCCACAAAGTGATACACCAGCATGTCATATTCAAGCGTACAGATGCACACTTGCCGTTGTTCGTTGATGTACTCGAGCACGCTGTGCATACTGGTGGTTTTGCCGGAGCCGGTCTTGCCGGAAAAGATAATCAGGCCGGAATCCTCCATGGCGGCATCGAGTATAGCTTGAGGAATACGACACTGCTGATGGTTGGGGACAACCGTTGGCAGAAACATGATATTCATGGCCAATTCCCCGGTCACGCGGGAAACGCAAATGTTGCTTTCCACCTCACCCGGCAGAGGATATACGGTGGTAAGTTTGGGGATCTCGACGCCAAGCATATCGAGCTTTTCCTGTGGAAACAAAGAAGACGCTATCTCTGCTATCTGGTCTGAGGAAAAAAGATGCTGCTGGGAACGTTCCATATTTTTATGGATACAAAATACCGGCGGCTCATCGGGGAGCAGGTAAACCATACTGGCCTTTTTATCGAAGGCTTCCTGTAAAAGGTTGTCCAATAATTCTTTGGCTTTGGTGTTCATGGTTTACTCCTTGGGGATTATTTATCCCGGCATGACTGATGGTAACTGATAAGTATATTGCGCAAGCGGTTGCGGACGTCGTGCAGCCGCCGCTTGACGCTGCCTTCGGGGATATCCAGGTACTCGGCGACGTCGCGACATTTCATGTTGTCGAAGTAAAACATCTCCGCGGTTTTCTGCAGATCGGCCGGGAGCTGTTTTAGCGCCTGCCGGACGATCCGGCGCAATTCCTGTTGTTCGATGTTCACTGACGGCGGCACCGGCTCCTGCTGCGTATTTTCTTCGGGTGTTGGTGTTTGCCGCGTTTTACTTATATGCAGCGCATGGCGGCGGACAATCTGCCGCAGCCACGCCACGAACGCCGTGGGATGCTGCAACTGATCCAGCCGCTGAAACACCGTCAAAAACGCTTCCTGCACCACATCCTCGGCGAGGGTGCGGTCGCGGGTGAGGCATTCGGCCAACACCAGCGCCTGGGCCTGGTAACGCTCCACCAGCAGGCCAAACGCCCGCAGGTCGCCCCGGCGACAATCAGCGAGGATGTCTTGCAGTTGTTGAGCCATTCGCGCCGCTTTCTACCTATATAGAGGATGGTTCCATGCAAATGGTTCGCAAAAAATGGGAAATAGCATGAAATTTCATAACCACTCACGGTTTTCCATTACCTCAGCCCCCAACGAAAGTTGGGGGTGGGACACCCTGTGCGCTTTTGTGCGTCTTGTCCATTCCACCCCTGACTCTCGTCAGGGGCTTAGCGCACTGTGAACGGATACGTAATTTCCAAGCTCAGGCCAACCGCCAGCAAGCTTGATCTTTGTGCCGGCAAGATGCCGGCGATACCCCCTACGACGGGATGCGGGGAACGGAGCTGTCGGCGAGACGGTGGAGGAGTTCTCCGGCGTGGTGGACAAGCAGGACGCCTTCGGTTTCGCGGTCTTCGTAGTCGGCGATGTTGATGTCGGCGGGGTTCATGTAACCCAGGTTCACCTTTTGGCAGCGCTCTTGCGGGATGGATGTCGCGAGAACAACATTGACGCGCGGTTTTTCCACGTCATCTTCAAATGTACCGATGCCTTTGACGTGGGTGGAATGGGCTATAACGCCGCGGGGCATACCGGCGAACTTATCCATCTGCTTGAGGAAATAATCGCGGGTATGATACCCGATCTGGTCGAG
>JAFGBA010000127.1 GCA_016933395.1 Sedimentisphaerales bacterium
AAGCATTCAGCCTCGCTATAGCGGATTACGAGTACAGGGTACCGCTAACACCCCGCCTAGCACGACCGATACCATAAAGTTCCATCTTTCAAGCATTCCAGGCTGGAGTATAACGCCAGACCTTAGCAAAGTCCATGCCTTACCTAAGGAATCTTTTTAAGTTTATTAAAAACAAGATATTATAGTTCTTACTAAGTTGTTGTATCACCAACAAGTAAAACTTGGTATATATGGGAAGCAATTACCGATTTTCCCTGCAAGTTATCTTGAAATACGGTTTCATTCCAGATAAAATAAACCCAATCTGAATAGGGGAAAGATTGAATACCTTCCTCTAGAGTGCGTCTATTATGGTGGAAATATTTACCGGAGGTTCATATTTGGTATGGAAACAGGTCGGGCATGATTAAGTTTCGCTGCAATGGGTGTCAGAAAAAGATGGGCGTACCGGATGATTATGCGGGCAAGCGGGTTCGCTGTCCGCAATGTCAGCAACCGGTAACGGTGCCCGTCAATGCACCATCCCCACCGCCTCCTTCGGTGTCATCTCCGGTCGAACGCAGTGAAACAAATCCTGTTCCTCTGGAAGCCTTTGGGGAATTATCGCCACAAGATGAAGACAATCGCCTTATTTGGACCGATGACCTGCTGAAACCAACCAGCCCCCCGCCATCTCTACCGTCTATGTCTCCGGCCGGTACGTCTCCACCGACGCCCTCGCTGAGGAAGTGTCCCAAATGCGGGACGGAAGTAACCGGAACAGTTAATATTTGTAACATTTGTGGTTGTTTCGTCGGCGGGGTAAATCGCGGTGTCATCGAAAGCGACGAGAAACCCAAACGAACGTTTTGGCAGGATTTACTCTATCTGATTTCGCCGATTCATTGTATTGGTGATGCAATTAGGTTGTTTTTTCTACTTATCATTACTGTTTTAATGAATGTTACTCTTTATTTAATGTCGTTTATGATGCTCATAGGATTAATTACCATTTGTGGCTATTGGTGTGCTTATATGTTCAGTGTGGTGGTGGAAACAGCCGGCGGGGAAGATGAACTACCGGATTTTCCCGGTATAATGAGTTTTTGGGAGGACCTGCTTCATCCGTTGTTATTATGGGTGGCCAGTTTTATTTACGCATTTTTACCGATGATTATCATGATGATTTACTACGAAATAAACGGCTTGGATTCAGGCGATGATACTTATGGCCCGAAGGAATTAACCGTGATTATTGGATTGGGTGGAGTGGGGATGTTTTTCTGGCCGATGATTCTACTGGGTTTGTCGCTGGGTGAAAGCCTGGGATCCGTCCGGCCGGATTTGGTGCTACAGTCTATCGCTAAAACAATTCTACCTTACCTGATGTGTTGTTTGTGCTTATATGGGTGTGTTTTTCTCTGGTATTTATCATATTTGGCCATGGTCGGCGCCCATGGCGGCTCTCTCGGCGGTTGGATTCTTGTATCCATTGCCGGTAAAATAGGAAGTTTGTGTCTATGGCTCTACGCTATGCGCACCATGGGACTGTTATATCGCCACTACCAGCATCGTCTTGTTTGGTGACAAACCGCGGATTTTCTCCAAAAGCATTTTTGGTTCATCCGGGGATGTATCGGAACCAATAATTTTGTGCAAACGGCTTACTATAAACGAAGTCAACGGTGAAAGCATTAATCTCCGGTTAAAAGCCAATTCTGGGCGAAAACGGAAATATCGAATAAATCCACAACGAGCCGTGACGATGAGGAAACATCACAGGCGCTGTTCCATCCGGCATCAAGCGGCCGGGTGAGCCATGCGCGGGCGAACCAGCGATAATCATCAAAATCGAGATCGCCATCGGGTTCGATATCGCCGGCGACGGGGGCCGGCTCGAAGATAACCTGCACCGGCCCGATCAGGCCGGCTTCGATCAGCGATTTGCCGATATAGCGGTCATAACGCGACTCCGGGGTCATGCGCGTGACGCGCTGTTCGGCCGGGAGTTGAGCGTCTCGCACCAGGCGGTTATGCCAGGTTTTCGCTACCTTTACCTCGAGGGTATTAGCGCCTTGCCGGGCGTAGTTGGTGATGTCGATTTCATACGGCGGATGCCACAAGCCGCCGACGAATTGGCCGTTAAGCGAAATTTCGCTGTAATCCTTCACGACACCCAGGTCCAGCACCACCCGCGGACCTGCGGTTAATGGCGCCGTGATGGTAAAGCTCTTCGTATACGTCGCCACGCCGTTGAAGTATTTGATACCTTCATCGGTCATTTCATGCCATGATTGCAGCGCGGGGAATGTCGTCGTGGCGGGCACGCCCCAATCCAGGTCGTAGGGTCCCTGAGGCTGCGGAAAGGCCACATCCCATGACCCATCCAAGGCCAACGGCGCCGGCGCCGGCGGATACGTCAGGGTTTGCGCTGAAGGTGCTCCGGAAGCAGCGAACACGACAAACACCGAACATCTGGGCGGTAAGTCCACCGCTACTGCCATGCCGTCCGCGACGGTTTGATAATCGGCCCGTTCGATCGTGCCGGTTTCCGGTATCCATAATTCCGGAATGGGTTGCGAGGCGCGGAACGTCACGGACGTTTGCACGTGTACTGTGCTGCTGCGGTTGACCACAAAGAAAATATCCGCCTTGTCGGTCCGGCGATGTACAAAACGCAAGGGGGGATCGCCAGTCGTCTTCCAACTGGGCGGATTGGGGCTGCTTTCCAGAATCGCCGTCAAGGCTTCGTAGCTATGACTGCCCATCGTCGTCAGCGTACCGCTGCTCCACAGGTCATCGGCGATGAATTGCAGTTCGGTGTCGCAGGCGGGGTAGCCGGTCAGGCCCGGACAATGCGACGGGGCGGAACCCGCCCATACCACGGTCGCGCCCTGATAGGCGAGATCACGGATTTTCGCCAGCGTTTCCAGCGGCATGGTGCCGCCGGGCAGCGGATATATGTACAATATCTGGTAAGCGGCGCCGGAAGGCAAAACAATCCGGCCGTTTTCCGTGCTCATCAGATTCTGTACGATGTCGTCATTGACGTAATCAAGGGCGTAGTTCTTCGATAACGAATCGAGGTTGTCGTCCGCGTTGGCGTACCAGAGTTCACCGCCGGCCGTCTGGAAGTTGCGATAAACCGCGACATCCGCCATTGGTTCGCCTGACTGCAACATGAAGCTGCAGCGCCCCATGTAATCGAAAAACGACCGCGCCAACGGCCACCAGGACGTGGTATGATCGATACGCGTGGTAGTGGCATGCACCCAACCAGGCAGACCCGCTTCCGGCGGAGAGTAATTAACGCAGGACGAGCACAGGGAATTACCACCCAACAAGAACGCTTCATCCGAACGGTATTTAATCCAGTCCGACGCCGGAGCGAAGTAGCTGACGGGCTGGGTTATCCATTCCAGACTGACCAGCCGCTTGCCGTAGGCGTGCGCTGCAGATGCGGGTATCTTTACATACGCCCGGCCGTGCATCCATAGCTCGCCCATGGGGATATTCGCCGCGCCGACCGCCTTGAGCAAATCCTTGGGCACGGTATGGCTTGGGCCGCCGGCCGCTTCACATTGTGCTGCGATGCCATGATCTTTACACCATTGGCACAACCGTTTGTAATGTGTTTCCACAATCAGATCACTGACCGTTGTGCGGAAATCATAAACGAAGCGATTATCATTTGGGCCTAATGAAAAACCAGCCATGATAGGTAAATAAGGCACGGGATCATAGCCGCGCCGATCGATAAACGCCTGGCGAAAACCGGGCGTCCAGGTGGGATTGCCCATCTCCCAGCTATCGGTATCGAAGCCGTCGAAGCCCGTATTCGTAAAATCACCCACCTCGTCGAGCATTTTCTGGGCGACGTTGGCAATTTGCAGGTCCGTGCCGGCATTGCTCAAATGATCGTGATGCAGACCGCGTCCGGAAGTGCTGGTGGACATATTATAAACGCCTGATGCCTTGCTATAGCTGCTTAATATCACCCAGTCACCCACAGGCACTTCCCAACTCAGCGATAAATCCGATTGTACCTGGCTGGTCAAGTCTATCACCATCCCATCGGCGCTGCGCACCGCTAGGACGAATCCTTCGCTGGTTTGCAGTGCTTCATAGGTTGGCCTGCCGGACGAGTTAGGTATTGTTCCCGACCAGGTTGTCGGGCCTGTAATCGTGCTTGACTGGACGAACGCCGCGATCTGTGAAGATTCTGCGGAACTCACCCACGGTCCGCCGGCATTCCATCCGCTGCCGAAGCGACTGCGGCAGATGATTCCCAGCCGCTGGCATTCCGAAACAATGTGGCCGAACATATCCAGCCAGGTTTCGCTCATTATAGGTATGTTCGGAATATGGGCTGTGTCATCATCCCGCGACATTTCCCACGTATCTTTAATTACGATGCCACCCATGCCTTTGTCGGCATATTCCTCCAGTTCGCGGGTAATCTCTTCCGTCTCGAACGGGCTGCCGTGGCACTGCCACCATCCC
>JAFGBA010000128.1 GCA_016933395.1 Sedimentisphaerales bacterium
GCCAATCTTGGATGAGTATCCCGAACATAGGGACGAGTCGTTGGGTTAGAAGGAATATGTGCAGGACGGGCGGGTAGCGTCCGGGCGTCGGCACTTCCGGATTATGTAAGGAGATGTGCATGCCTGAAGGGATGGTAAAGTGGTTCAACGACAAGAAAGGGTTTGGGTTTATTGAAAACAAAGGCGGCCCAGATATATTTGTGCATTTCAGCCAAATTGAGGGCGGCGGTTTTCGGAAACTCACACAGGGCGATGTCGTCGAGTACGAAATAGTCCAGGGTGAAAAAGGCCCAAAAGCAGCCAAGGTTGTCAGAAAAAAACATACAGACAGCTAAGGCTGTTTTATTTTGCGTGGGTGGGTTAGTCCGTTTCCCATCTTAATTACTCTGGCAGTGTTTTATGGGTAAGTATTTGGGCGGAGCGAGTGAGACTGGAGGGGGTGTATTCGTAGTTTTCGGCTGCCAATGAATACCCGTCGTTATCAGGAACAGCTTAATCAATTATACCAGAAGGGTTTATATCGGAAGATCATCTCGCCACGGGAATCAGGGGGGCATAAAATCAAATGTTCTGATATTTTACCTATTGATTTCACCAGTAATAATTACCTATGCCTGGCTGGTGATAGCCGAATTCATCAGGCTGTTAAGAATGCTTTGGATACATGGGGCTGGGGAAGCAAGGCCTCCCAACTGGTAAGCGGCCATTTATCTCCCCATCAATCTCTGCGTAAGCGGTTGGCTGGTTGGCTGGCCAAAGACGATTGTTTGTTATTTCCCAGCGGTTATACAACCAACCTTTGCGTTCTCAGTACGCTCCCTGGAATTAAAGACCTGATTGTTGTTGATAAGCTATGCCACGCATCGTTGATAGATGGCGCCCAGGCGTCCAAGGCCAAACTTCGCACCTTCACTCACCGCGATTATGATAAGTTGCGGAGACTGCTGGACCGGGGCGGTTTCGAACAGATATTCATTGTTACAGACTCATTGTTCAGTATGGAAGGTGATTTTGCCCGGCTGGAGGAACTGGTCGAACTGCGCGACCGCTACGATGCCTGCCTTATCGTGGATGAAGCTCATGCTTTCGGCTGCCTTGGTCCTGATGGCCGAGGGCTTGCGGCACGAGCCGATTTGCTGGATAAGGTGGATATTTTCATCGCCACATTTTCGAAAGCCCTAGGCGGCGTGGGTGGTTTCGTCGTCGGGCCGCAAGTGTTAATGGATTATCTGGTCAATCGCGGCCGAGGCTTGATATACACCACTTCTCCACCGGCAGCCTGTTGCGCAGCAGCGGAAACGGCCCTGGATATTATCATCGCCGAACCGCAGCGGAGACAGCGGCTGCTCGATAATGGTGAATATTTTCGCAATCTCTGCCGAGAGCTTAATTTGGATACGGGCCATTCCCAAAGTTATATCGCACCCATTATTTTAGGAAATCCGGAACAGGCCGTAACCATTGCAAATGTCTTACGTGAACAAGACCTTCTGGTTTGGCCCATGCGCCCGCCGACCGTGCCACTCGGACGGTCGCTTCTGCGGGTATCCCTTACCAGTGAACATTCACACAAAGATATAGACACCCTTGCACATGCCCTCAAAAGAGCGATAATGCCATAGTGAACATAGCAGCGACAAACATTATCCTCTCGCAAAACGACATTCAAAACTGCCTGGAGCGATTAGCAAACCAGTTACGTCAGGCATATACACAGGAAGATAATGTGGTCGCCATCGTTCTGCTCGAAGGCGCCCGGCGCTTTGCCGCGGATTTGATAAAGGAATGGGATCGCAAAATACCTTTATATTTTCTACGGGCCAAAAGCTATGGTAACGACGTGCAATCCTCCGGCTTGGTTGAAATTACCACGTCCGATAGACTTTTGCCCGACCTCACCGGAAAGCGTGTCCTACTCATTGATGACATCTACGACACCGGCTTGACTCTTCGGGCCGTGCTGGATTACCTCGCCCCTCTGCAACCGGCCGACATTAAAACCTGCATCCTGCTAGAGAAACACCACCCCCACGCTCGCAAAATTCCCATTGACTTCCTCGGCGCGACCGTCCCCAATACGTTCGTCGTCGGTTACGGCCTTGATTATGCGGGGAAATATCGGGAGTTGGACGATATCGTTGAGTTGGAAGGAATGTAAGGCGAACCTTGCCACAGGAACAAAACATGCTCACGCATGCGTGAGCATGGCATCCGACGTTGAACGCACCCGGCTCAGCATGATATAAAGCCGGCGAGGACGCCGGCGATACATTTGGCGGGCACGGCCCGCCCTACTCTTCACCTTCAAGCAATTTCAACAGGTTCTTCTTTGTCAAAATTCTTAAATCCTGATTTCTTTCCACAAACGGACGAACATCGGTAATCACTTTATCCCAGTCGTATTCTGTAATACGTTTAACTGTTTCCTTTCTCCAATTATCAGAAGTAATTTCTTTTCCTATCCAATCCGTTTGCTTCAAAGCGTTATTCAACAACACCAAATTTGGTTCCGGCCAGGAGCGGTCTGAAAGATACCACATCAGATCATAGACATCCCGGCCTTTTACATACCGGCGGCTGAGCAAGGCATGGAGCTTGCCCGCCAGCAAAGAGCTTTTGTCATAATGCAACAAGTTCAACAAACAATGCCTGCGCACCACCTTTGTTTCAAAACCGGCTCCGGCGGGCGGGTTCGTATCGATTTCCACTTTAATGGAAATGGTTTCATCCCGATGCGGCGACAATTCCATTTCGTATAACAGGCCCTCAAATTTTATAAAAGCGGACTTGACGGTTTTTTCCGCTTTGGCCTTAACCGTCAAGTTGTAATCCTCGGCCTCAAAGATGTTTTTAGACCTATTCATTAACTCAGTGAAATTATCCTCCCGGCCTTTTTCAACCAATGAAAAAGCCAGATCCTCAGAATACCTCGGCATCCCGTATAAAAACCGCAAGGCCGTCCCACCCACGAACGCCCAGTTCACAAAAGC
>JAFGBA010000129.1 GCA_016933395.1 Sedimentisphaerales bacterium
ATAGGTAAAGGCCAGGTGATGCCATTGTCCCAGAGGAGGTTCTACGCCCATTCCGAACTGCCAGGCGCTTGTCTCATCGGAGGGCCAGAAGTACATCTGTTCATCACCGTCAGTGCCCACCTGAACGGTGTAATTTTCGCAAAAAAACAACCCGCCGTATTTGCCATGGTATTCATCATGGTGATCTATGCGCACCCAGGCGGTGAAACTCCATTTGTTGGTCAAGTCCAAAAGCGGATCGTATTCAGTAATAACGAAATTATTGTCAACGGATGAAATACCAAATTCTAGTGCTGACCCTTCAATTCCCGTAATCCAGGATGGTGCCGCACCGGAATTTTTTGTAAGTATTCCATTCAGGCCGTGTCCCGATGCATCGGCGGTAACGCTGCCAGAGCCTTCTTCGAAAGGATAATAGAGAATTAGCTCTCCCTGCACTGCTAATGCAAAAAGAAATATGAAAGCTAAAAATGTTAATATGCTGAATTTCATGATAGCTAAAGGTTACTCCATTAAGCCCGAAACCTATATTCTAATAAACATCACTTGGTTAATTCAATTAATATTATCGTTCGAGAGATAAAAGAGATTTTTAGCTATGTTTTCTTTTGTTTTACACAGGAAAATTATATGCAAAATTTTAATTATCCCGTTAGAGGAGTGGCCCGGGCGGCTTTTATTAATCCTTCACTGAGGAAGCGGCCGGCGCTGCTTCGAAGATGGGATTCCATCTCGCCGCGAGCGTGCTCGGCGTCCTGGTCGCGAATGGCTTCGAAAATGGCCTCGTGATATTGCATGGCCCTGGTGCGGCGGTCGGGATTGCCCCGACAACTTAATTCCTGCACGTAAGTGACGAAACCACCCAAAGCATCCAGCAGCAAAGGGAAAATAGGATTACCGGTCGCCTGGGCGATGCGGATGTGGAAACGCAGATCGGTTTTAACGGAATCTTCGAGGGTTTCCTGAGTTTGTTTCCGCAACAATTCCAGCAATTGGGATAATTCGGCGACATCATCCTGGGAGCGATTGAGGGCTGCCATGTAAGCGGTGCGGGATTCGATGGCCAGACGCACCTCAAAGACATGTTCGTAAGTTTGTTCGCCTTCAAGGGTGAGCAGCAGGGGAAAGAGGCGGCCGACGATTTCAGCGTTCATTTTCCGCACGACCGACCGTCGGCCGTGACTGGTGTCAAGGATACCCAACGCCCGCAGCATCGAAAGAGTTTCGCGGACACTGATACGGCTGACGCCGAATTCGGTCATAAGGACGCGCTCGCCGGGGATGGATTTACCTACAGGCCATTGGCCTGTATGGATACGCTGGAGCATCTTGTCGAATAATTGTCGACTTATCGAGCTGCTTTTTTGGGTTACATCCGTCGCTTTCATGGCCTTACCAGTATATCACATCTTATCGGCAGCTTCCACGAAAAACCGATTTTTCAGCATTTATATTGACAATAGCAATGGTAATTTGGTATTATGTGGCATAACTGGTAAGTCCAGTAAAAGTTTATTTTGGTTATTCTTCTTATATTTACCGGAGATTTTATGACACCACAAAATGCCTTGTTGACGGCAAATCCTTTTAAAGTGGGACTTTTGAGTTTTTCAGATGGTCGATTTCGGGTGCATAAAACTTTGGAAGACGCTATCGTTCGGCACAGCAAGACGTTACAGAAAGCGATTGAAAGCGATCCTTTACTATCAGCCGTGGAAGCGGGGGAAATTGCCTGGTCGTCGCGGTTAGCCCGACAAAACGCCAGGCAGATGCGGGCGGAAGTGGTTGAAGCGGCCGTATTCAATGTTCCTGTATTTGCATTTCCCAATTTCAGTGTGATATCGGCACGGGTGATGGGTTTGCCGGTGCTGTTGAGCAGCCCTAAAGACGGGAAGTTACCGGGACTGGGGGGGATTATGGCGGCTCATGGGGCAATGCGGCAAATCGGGCTGCCGGCGTGGAAAATATGGGGTAATCCGTTGGAAGAGGCCGGGCTAATGGATACGCTCAGCGCCTTTTGCCGAGCGAGTGGGGTGATTGAACGGATGAAGGGCAGTGTGTATGGTCTAATCGGGGGGCGAAGCATTGGGATGAATACAGGGGTGGTAAATACGGCTCAGTGGATGCGGGATTTTGGGGTAGATGTGGAACATGTCGATCAACTGGAAATTATCCGGCGGGCGCAAAACGTGGATGAGGAGGAAGTTAATTATGCGTATGACTGGCTAAACCACCATGTCGGCAAGGTGGCGACGGAGGGCAAGGCGGTGCCGGATAACGTCAAGCAGCAAATTCGTCATTATATTGCACTGCATAGTATTATTGATGACCTGGGATTGGATTTTATCGGGTTGAAGTGCCATTACGATCTGAGTGAGTATTTTTCGACGGCATGCGTGAGCGCGGTATTTCTCAACGATCCTTACGACTGGAACGGCCCGAAGGAGCCGACCATGACGGCCTGCGAAGCCGACGGCGATGGGGCGCTGACGATGCAGGTGTTGAAGCTCATCAGCGGGTATCCGTCACTCTTATTTGATGTGCGAAGTTATGATTTCGATGATAAAGTCTTCATTTGCTGTAACTGCGGAGCGCAGCC
>JAFGBA010000130.1 GCA_016933395.1 Sedimentisphaerales bacterium
CGGCGATGTTGGCGAATTGGAGATTATCTTTAACAATCTTGTTAGTAATGCCGTCAAATACAATCGTGATGGAGGTAAAATTGATGTTACGATTACGCCCACCGGCAAAGGCGTAACGATCACTGTCGCCGACACCGGCATCGGTATGACAACGCAGGAGTCCGCCCGACTTTTCCAGGATTTTGTACGTATTAAAAACCGGCAAACGCGAACCATCCTGGGAAGCGGGCTGGGATTATCCATTGTCAAAAAAATCGCTCAACTGTATCATGGCGATGTTTCCGTCGCCAGCGAACCGGAGGTGGGCAGCACATTCGTCGTAACACTGCAAAATCATGAATCGCAATGATATTATTACCTGGCTGCGCGAGGAGTGTTCGGATCGCCTGCTCACCCTGTGGGCACAGGCCGACGCGATTCGCCGCGCGCATGTCGGCGACGCCGTACATCTACGCGGCCTGCTGGAAATCAGCAATTACTGTCGCCGCCAGTGTGCTTATTGCGGTCTGCGCTGTGGTAATGCTAATGTACAGCGTTACCGTCTGACCCGGGAGCAGATCATCACCGGGGCCTGTCAGGCAGCCGAAAATGGTTACGGTACGGTGGTTTTGCAGTCAGGGGAAGATATTAACCTGACGGGTGAGATGGTGGCCGAAATCATCGTCGCCATTAAACAAAAAACGGAACTGGCCATTACCCTCAGCCTTGGCGAACGCAGTATTGATGACCTGATTGTTTGGCGTCAGGCCGGTGCGGATCGGTACCTGCTGCGTTTTGAAACCAGTGATCCTGATCTTTTTGTCGCTATCCATCCGCCTGTCGCCGAAGAATATCCGCAGCGGCAATTTTTACTCGGTGAACTTCAAGGCATGGGTTATGAGGTGGGCAGCGGCGTGATGATCGGCATTCCCGGCCAATCCCTTGGTTCGCTCGCCGACGATATTATCATGTTTAGCCGGTTGAATCTCGACATGATCGGCGTCGGGCCGTATATTCTTCATCCCGATACCCCGTTGGCCAGCCAGGCAAATGTTCCGCTTATTGCGGATCAGGCTCCTGATACGGTGCTAATGACGTTGAAAGTAATCGCTCTGACCCGTCTGATGTGTCCTGACGCCAATATCCCCGCAACGACGGCGTTGGCGGTTCTTGATCCACAGGCGGGATATGAAACCGCCTTACAATGCGGCGCCAATGTAATTATGCCGAATGTTACGCCCGTGAACAACCGGGATGCGTATGATGTCTATCCCGGAAAAACCAACGTTTTTGACGCGGCGGATGAATTTGACCAGCGCCTCAAACAACGCATTCGGGCTATCGGCCGGAGCGTGAGTGTTGGTCGTGGTGATTCACCGCATTTTCTGGCGAGCCGACGGAGTTCCGTGCAACATGCCTGAACAGGTTATGGGAAAATACAGTCAGCGCGCCGTTGACTTTATCGACGAAGCGTTTTTATTAAGCCTATTGGATGCGCCGGCGCCCGATAAAGTTTATTTGCGCGATATTATTGCCAAAAGCCTCGCCAAGCAGCCGCTTTCAGTGGAAGAAACCGCCACGTTGTTGCACGCTGATGCGCCTGAAATGGTAGAGGCCGTTTTTGACGCCGCCCGTCAGCTTAAACAGCAGGTCTATGGCAATCGCATCGTTTTGTTTGCCCCACTTTACATCGGTAATTTATGCGTGAACGATTGCGGCTACTGTGCTTTTCGCCGATCGAATCGGGATGCCCTGCGGCGCACCTTGACGTCCGCCGAAATCGCCCGGCAGGTGACGGCCCTGGAAAACGTCGGCCACAAACGCCTTATACTCGTTTTCGGCGAACACGCACGTTACAACGCCGGGTATATCGCCCAAACCGTTCGGCAAGTGTATCAAGTAAAAATCGGCCATGGGGAAATACGTCGTGTTAATATCAATGCCGCCCCGTTGGACATAGAAGGTTTCCGCACCGTCAGGGCCGCCGGCATCGGCACTTATCAGATTTTCCAGGAAACGTATCATCATAATACATATGCCCGTTACCATCCTGCTAATACCCCCAAGGGCGATTACCTGTACCGTCTCGACGGCCTTAACCGGGCGATGGAGGCCGGTTGCGATGACGTCGGTATCGGGGCGCTCTTTGGATTGTATGATTGGCGGTTCGAGGTGCTTTCGCTGGTGCGTCATGCTCTCTTTTTGCAGCACACGTTCGGCGTTGGGCCGCATACGATTAGTTTTCCTCGCCTTCGTCCGGCCCAGGGTGTGGTCCTTGATGAGCAATACCTCGTGGATGATAACCAATTTAAGCGTCTGGTCGCCATTTTGCGTCTGGCCGTGCCTTATACCGGCCTGATTCTCACCGCTCGCGAGCAGCCCCGGCTTCGCCGCGAGGTGATGGCGTTCGGCGTTTCCCAGATTGATGCTGGCAGCCGCATCGAACTTGGCGGCTATACCGAAGTCGCCGACACCCAGGCCCTCGAACGCGAGCAGTTTTCCCTGGGCGATATTCGCCCGCTTGACGTGGTTATGCGGGAACTGCTGGAAGATGGTTATGTGCCAAGTTTTTGCACGAGTTGTTATCGTTTGGGTCGCACAGGGGAACATTTTATGGAATTCGCCGTCCCCGGTTTCATAAAGCGCTATTGCACACCCAATGCTCTGACAACATTAATGGAATACCTCGTTGATTACGCCTCGCCCGAAACCCGCCGGGCGGGTATGCAACGAATTAAAGCGGAACTCACTCGACTTGATGACGACGCTCTCAAGCGTCAGTTATTCGACCGCCTGGAAAATATTCAAACCACAAACCGGCGTGATCTGTATTTCTAATGGTCGGATAATTACCTGTTATTGGATAAACCATGGAGAAAACCCCTAAAAGCCTGCGTTTGCATATCGGCATCTTCGGCCGGCGGAATGTCGGCAAAAGCTCGCTGCTTAATGCTCTGACCCGCCAACAGGTATCGATTATTTCCGACGTCGCCGGCACCACTACCGATCCCGTCGAAAAACCGATGGAACTGCTGCCCCTTGGGCCGGTGCTTTTCATAGACACCGCCGGTGTTGACGATGTGGGTGATTTGGGTCAATTGCGCATCCAGCGCACCCGCCAGATTTTCGATCGCACCGATCTGGGCATTATCGTCACTGAAGCGGGCGTCTGGGGCGATTTCGAGACGGCCATTCACCGTGAACTGAACAGCCGCAACATTCCCCTCATCATCGTCATCAATAAATGCGACCTGCATCCATCCATCGGCGACCTGCCCATTGCGGAAAATAACATTCCCGTGATTCAGACCGTCGCTTCGAAGCAGGAAGGCATGGATCAACTTCGTCAGGCGATTATCCGCCAGGCGCCGGAGGAATTTATCGATAAACTTGGCATTATCGGCGATATCATTCATCCCGGCGATTTGGCCTTGTTGGTTGTGCCCATTGACCTCGAAGCTCCCAAAGGCCGGCTCATCGTGCCACAAGTGCAAACGCTGCGCGACATCCTCGATAACGATGCCTATGCCGTAGTCGTCAAGGAACACCAATTGCCCGACGCTCTTGCCCGTCTTAACCGTCCGCCTGCCCTGGTCGTTACTGATTCGCAGGCCTTTGGCAAAGTTGCCGCCGATACACCCGCGGATGTGCCCTTGACGTCATTTTCCATTCTCTTTGCCCGCTTCAAAGGCGACTTGCGCGAATTTGTCCGCGGCGCGGCGGCCGTCGATGGCCTTAAACCCGGTGACAATATTCTCATCGCCGAATCGTGCAGCCATCACCCCATCGGCGATGATATCGGCCGGATCAAAATCCCCCACTGGCTCACCCGGCATGTCGGTGGCAAACTGAATTTCACCACCGTCCAGGGCCACGACTTCCCCGAGAATCTTGGCGATTACCAACTGGTTGTCCAGTGCGGCGGCTGCATGCACAATCGCCGCACCATGCTTTCCCGCATCATCCGCTGCCGCCAAGCGGGTGTGCCCATCACCAATTACGGTGTCCTCATCGCCAAAATCCACGGCATCCTCCCCCGTGC
>JAFGBA010000131.1 GCA_016933395.1 Sedimentisphaerales bacterium
GGAGGCGATGTGGATATTTATCACTTCAGCAATCTGCATGAGGGTGATATTTTTATCTCTGAGCTTCTCAATTATGTCGGATACGCCGAAATGTATTTATTCCCGAAGCCGAGTTCTTCGTCTTCGGAAGAAGTTCCTTTGCTGGAAGACGAAGTATCTTTCGAAAGTCTTTTGCAGGAAATTACCGTAGCGTCTTACAGTTCTTTTTTGGCTCCGCCCTATCGCACGTTGGATGGCGTATATAGCGCCCTCGGTTACAGCGCCCAGCCGGATGCTGACGCTGATGGTATTGAGGAGGGAACGTTTTACCTCGTTGACCTGGTTGTTGATGATCCTATGTCCGTACCCAACGGAGCCCTTGAACCGATCATGATAGCTAATCCCTATCCCGATCCGGCCCCGGAAGATCCCGAAGAACTGCCGTTGACCACGGAAATTTTAAGCTATATTTATAACAGTACGGTGGATAACACCGTCGAAATTCGTGCGGTTAAAGCCCTTGAATTCGGTAATTTTAACACGACATTGGGCATCGATGAATTATGGCTGATTGTTACCGTTTACGACACCGTAGAAGAGCAAGAGCGCGATTCGCTGATGCTCATTTCAGATATCCTGAATTATGATTTTGCCGATACCGCCAAGGAGCTTTCGGCGATGGATTTGGCGGCTCAGGGCTTTACCGATGTCACCAGCCTGGCTTTCAACAAAACGGAGAGTAATAACGACCCCAACGCCGGTCGGTTATTCGCCCTTGACCGAGACACGCAAACGCTGCTTACCCTGAATCGCAATGTCAATGATGTTGATAATTATGGTGCGGCCTATGCATTTGGCGGTCGTGAGGGCAATCTCGTACAAGCAGACATCGCTGATTACGATGTCGTTTCCATCGACTTCGATTTATCGGGCAACCTTTATGGCATTGAAAACAGCATGGATGTGGTGGTGTGGATTTACACCGACACGATCTTGACGGAAGGTTTCTCTCCGCTGGAAGTGATTAAGCAACTGTCGGAAGCTGAATATGAGGGAGCTTCATTTGGCGTGAAATTCGTGGATAGCGATTACGATGGAGTGCCGGATGAGTATCAGGAGGCGTTTTTCATGACCATGACCATAGACGAATCAGCGGAGGTTCATTTTATATCTCCTGATCCGTTGGAGGGCTTGGTTTTTGCATTATCAGTTTCTCCGGATACCAATGCGGACCATGTGGAAGGGTATCTGGACGAGACCGTTCCCGCAGATGGTGATTACCTGCTGGCTATTGTCGGCTACGGCGGCGGAGGTTTCAATTATACCCTCAAAGTCAACGTTTTCAATGACGGCTACAGTGATTTTGGCAATGATATTGTTTTAAGCGATGATTTTAATTACATTCCCACATACACGAACAGCGTGCCGGTGAATCTGAATGATCTGGCCGGCCTGAATGAAAATACCTATCCCACCCTTCCCTACTATCCCATTAAAGTGACCGGTGGCAACCTGACTGTCGGCCAGGAAGACAGCATCACCATTAATGCGGCATTGGAAGTTCGTGATGATGTCGATGTTTATGTGCTACAATTGCAGCAGGGCCAGGAATTGACCATTGATATCGAATCGGAAACGCTATTTGGCGGTGATGAGGTGGCTATCGACGTAGGTATCTATAATGCCGACCTGGAGGCAACCGCGTCAATCAGCAATCTGGTGGGCGGGGAAGACGTATTGCCGCCCCCGCAATCGCCGGATCCGGTTTATACCATTCAGGCGATTTATCACATGCCTAACCATGATGATGTTGTCATTGATCCCATGGAATATAATCCCCTCGTGAATGACCTTGTGGGGACGTATTACATCGTGATTTCTGGCGCATCCTCACGTGTTGATTATAATACGCCTTATCAATTGAAAATCACCACTACGACGCCCCAACCCATCGATACGCCGCCTTCGCAACTGGTTTACCTGGCCTTTGACGGCGGCATCGCGGAATATCTGGCTGATCCCGTTACGTTTACGACATTGGACATTGAACGTCCGCCGTTTGACCTCGCTGATTTTCGTCTTGAAGAGTTGGATCGGGAGGCGTTCATTGCCACTATTGTTGCCCGTGTAACGGAAATTTATCGTGAAACGGGTTTGACGGAGGATGAAATTCGCTTCACGACAAATCGGCAAGAGGCGAATGCCGCTGACTTTTATTCTACCGTCTATATTGGCGGCCTCGCTCCTTTCTACGGTCTGTTGGGCATTGCCGATTCTATTGATCGTTATAATGCCCATCGTGATGGCAATGCCTGTACGTTTTCCGAAAGTTATGGATACTTTTTCTACCAGGAATTTAGTGATGATCCCACAGTTCGGGCCGAACAGGTTAAAAATATGATCGCCAATAATATCTCCCATGAATTGGGCCACACGCTAGGGCTGGAACATTGTACGGAAGTGGCGGATTTCATGGAAATTAATAATATTATGAATTATAACAGCGGCGAAGTGCGTATGGGCTTACAGGAATTTGCCGAGCGTAATTCCTACTGGTATCAACCTATTGGCTATATCAACGAAGTGGATATGCTCCTAAGATATATCGGTTCCGGCACGGAAATGGGTGAATAAAAAATTGTACGTTACTGAAATATAATTGTTGCGGCCGATGGAATGACGCTGCGTGAATATGTTTGACACGGAGGCGATGACATGACGAACGCTAATAAAAAAAAGACCGGATTAACATCGGCGGTTGCAGGCTTATGGCTTGCCGCCATAGTGGGGTTGGCCATGGGTTTGATGTTTCATCTGGCTTTGGCGGCAAACCTCCTGGTGGGGCCGGACTGGGTATTTGTCCGAGAAATTTTATTATCGACTTCATTGTTGCTGGGTGCGGCCGCTTTGGCCGTTACATTTATTACGCTGACCATAGTATTGGCCAGGCTTTTGTCCGGTTGCGATTCGATGGTCGCCGATATGCGTAAACTCCTCGCCGGCCAGACTCAGACCGAAGCCGTGCTTACCAATATCAGTGAAAATCTTCTCCTCAGTGATAAAATAAAAACCATAGCTTTTCGTGAAAAGGATCGTATGGTTCTCACCAGCGCCATTGAAGAAGACATGCGCATGGAACGCTGGAGCAGCGCCGTGCTGCTTATCAAGGAACTGGAGGATCGTTTTGGCGCTGCTGAGGACGCCTCTCGTTTGCGCAGCGACCTTCAGCGCCTCAAAAACGCCACCCAGCAGGAAAAAATTGAAGCCGCCGTCAAGCACATAGAATCACTCTGGATGATCCATCATTACGTCGACGCTCAGCGAGAGGTTGAATCGCTGCTGAATCTTTACCCGCGGCAGCCGGAGGTGCAAAAATTGCGCGGCGAGACGGAAAAACGTCGCGAGGAACATAAAAAAGAACTACTTGCCCGCTGGGAAACCGCCGTCAAGAAAAATGACATCGACCAGGGCGTCGAGTTGCTCAAGCTGTTGGATGATTACCTCACGCCCACGGAAGCCGCTGCTTTGGAAGAATCTGCCCGCGGTGTTTTCAAAGCGAACTTGCTTAATATGGGCGTGCAGTTCAAATTGTTTGTTACCGAAAGAAAATGGAACCAGGCCTTGAATATCGGCCGAAAAATCATCGAGGAATACCCCAACAGCCGCATGGCTCAGGAAGTCCGCGAAAAACTCGATATTCTTTCGGAACGTGCTCAAACATCACCCTGATGATGTGGGAAATAAGCGATGATTCACAATTATTGTTTTATTCGGCTATAGAGGCTTTTTATTTGACACAAATGGGATCGTGTTTATAATGACACCGCTTCGGATAGAAGTGTAACTTGTTATGAGAAATCGGGTTATGATCGGTGAAACCTTGAGAGCAAAGTGTTGCTCGACAGACTCCAATATTGTTTCTTGGTTTTATATTTTATGATTAGCCTATAGATGCGGAGGCGCAGAATGAATACAAGGGTCAAATCCCTGTTGCGTACAATTGTCCTGGGAGTGATTTGCTTGATGGGGATCGTATCCATTGTTCAAGCTCA
>JAFGBA010000132.1 GCA_016933395.1 Sedimentisphaerales bacterium
GCGCGGAGTGAAACATCTGTTGGCGAAAAATCATCTGACGGCGCTGTGGTTGGGCGAGAAGCCGGATATGAGCAAATTGTCGGGCGGACGCAACGGCGGCGGCCGCCGAGTCGGCGGATTTCGCCGGCGGAGAAAGTCCGCGCGATAGCCGTTGGTAAAGAAAGTTACGAAAGATTATCTTAGGGTGACGGTTCCAGAGGTATCGGTTCACTTGTGGTTTGTACAGGGGCTGATTGGGTAACGGACGGGGGCGTCAATGTAGGAGCGGATGAGGGTGGATTTTTTATCATGTTGACGCCCTGACGGCTGCGCCATTGAGCGGCGATGACCAATAGCAACACACCCGCCCACAAGCCGACATAATGCAGGTAGTAGCAGAACGCATCGCCGGCGGTCTGGAGGCCGCATTGTACGTTTAGCAATTGTTTGTAACGGAATAAAGCGCCGGGGAAATTAATCAGCACCAGGCTTCGCCACGGCACCATAAGTATGAACGCCAGTAGCATGAGGAAAAAAGCCCTCGTGATGTCGGCTGCGCCGCCCAGACGTCCTACAATGGAGAGGTTAATCATCATCAGTAGCGTTAATAAAAAAATCAAACCCGAGAAAAACGCCCCGAAACGCCCCGTAGCGGCCAAGACAGCGGCGAGTTGCGCGCGCCATTGAGTATTGCGCGTTGCAGTTTCCTCAGTGATAACCGCGACGGATTCGACAGGAGAGGCAACCTCCGCGGCGGGCGGGGTTATTTCCCGCGGTGAGGATGTGGTGTTTTGCGTAACGTCATCCGGCGCCTGTATTTCGATGGTTTCGCAGGCGGGGGTTTCCGGACGGGATGATTGGTTTTGCCAGCGTGTAATGTCGGTTATCCAAAACGCCCCACCCAGCGCCAATAAGGAGAGCAGTAACAATAAGAACAAAACATTTTTAACCGTGCGGGTAAGATTCAATGCCGCAAGAGCGTCGCGACGTAAGGGATCAGTAAATTTTGTATCAAATTGACTCATGGCATACTCCTGGGATTTTGCGTGGATCAGAGATCCGGCTTTCAAAAGATTATCCGATATTTTATGTTTTTAGCAATACCATATCATTGGCGTGGACGACGGCACGGGATTTCGCGCCTTGAGCAGAGGCATTTTGTTGACCCATGACATTGCGCAACTGTGTTGCGGATAATGTTGTTACTCCCTTGGCGACATCGCCCACGCGCACCACCGTACCTGCGGCGAAATTTCCTTCCACGCCGGTGATGCCCACCGCCAATAGAGAACGATGATCGGCTACGGCCCGGGCGGCGCCGGCGTCGATATGAATAGCTCCTTCCGGCAGGGTATTGAGAATCCAGCGTTTACGATTGCTCAGGCGACGACGAGGTAAAAAGAGTGTTCCCAACGGTTCGCCGCCAAGAATGCGGGCGATGACATTTTCTTCGCAACCGTCAGTCAACACCACACGGCAACCGCCGTTGGCGGCGATTTCAATAGCGGCGAGTTTGCTCAACATACCGCCTGTTCCCAGCGAGGTGCCGGCCTTGCCGGCCATGGCGCGAATATCATCGGTAATTTCATAAACCGTTTCGATTCGTTGTGCATCAGGGCAAGTGCGTGGATTGGCATTATGGAGGCCGCCAACGTCTGTTAGAATAATGAGCAACCCGGCGTCTATTTTTCCGGCGACAAGGGCGCTGAGTTTGTCGTTGTCGCCAAACGCCAGATCGATTTCCTCAATGGAAACGCAGTCATTTTCGTTGACGATGGGGATAATTCGCATTTGCAGCAGTTTTTCCACGGCATTTTTCAGATTCACATAGTATTTGCGATGGCTCATGATGCGATTGGTAAGGAGCACCTGAGCGACCTTTTGACCGTAACGTTCGAAGGCTTTTTGATATTCGTGCATCAGGATGCCTTGTCCAATGGCGGCCAGAGCCTGGCGCATCGTCACATCGCTTACTTTATGTTTGATATTCATCGCGGCCCGCCCCATGCCAATGGCGCCGCTGGTGACCAGAATGCACTGCCGGCCTCCGGCTGTAACAGCGGATAATTCGCGAGCGATGGCGTCGAGTCGCACAGCGTCCACACCGCCGACCGAGCCGCTGAGCAGATTGGTGCCGACTTTTACTACTACACGTTTCACTTGATTAAAATCACGCATAAAGATATGTGTTTCCTGTATTATAACGGGCATGCGTTGTCAAGCCGTCGATGAGTAAAAGGTCGGGCGTTTTCACCCTGGGTTTCGGCGACGGTTTGACCATGGCCGAGAAGCTTCCATTTATAGATGACCAGGCCTTCCAGCCCCACCGGGCCGCGGGCGTGAATTTTTCCGGTGCTGATGCCTACTTCGGCGCCCAGGCCATAACGGAAACCATCGGAAAAACGCGTGGAGCAATTCCAGAAAACGTTGGCTGAATCCACCAGGGCCAGAAATCGCTTGGCTTTTTCGGGATCCGCGGAGATGATGGCGTCGGTATGGCCGGAACCGTAGGTGTTGATGTGGCGAACGGCGGCATCAAGGCCGTCGACCACGCGAATGGACAGAATCAGGTCGTT
The DNA here is from genome assembly GCA_016933395.1 of Sedimentisphaerales bacterium. Classification (GTDB taxonomy): domain Bacteria; phylum Planctomycetota; class Phycisphaerae; order Sedimentisphaerales; family SM23-30; genus JAFGBA01. The sequence goes on from JAFGBA010000132.1 coordinate 2,556, forward strand.
GTATTCCGTGGCCCAATCCTCCTCGGTGGCGATGGGAACGTTGATAATCATACGCGTGGTTTCGCACCCGCGCA
>JAFGBA010000133.1 GCA_016933395.1 Sedimentisphaerales bacterium
CCGGTTATAACCACTCGTCGAGGCATAATGTATTCGCTTACCCTTTGTATTTGGAAATCACCATGGCCGCCGTTTGCCCGCCGAAGGTGTAGCTGTTCACCAGAGCGTTTTCGATGGTTGCATCGAGGTTTTTCGTGGGCGCCAGCAGCGCCTCGTCGATGCGATCATCACAATTCAGGTTGGCCGGGATGATCTTCTTATCCAACGCCAGAATCGTTGTCGCCAGATCGATGGCCGAAGCACCGGCGCCACAGTTGCCGATGCGACTTTTTAACGCCATCACCGGCATCTTGGATGTATGATCGCCGAAGACCGTACGAATGGCCTGTGTTTCCGCACGGTCGCAATCAGGTAAACCCAGACCGTGCGCCGTTAGCAAATCGATGTCCTTCGGCTGTAAACCCGCTCGCGCCAGAGCTTTTTGCATCGCCAGAGCCATCCCTTCTCCGTTGTCATCAGGCGTCAGGAAATCCTTGCTGGCGAAGGATGACGCCGCGAAGCCGCTGATGCGGGCGTAAATGTTTGCTCCGCGTTTACGGGCGTGTTCTTCTTCCTCCAGGATGATGATCGCGCCGCCTTCTCCCACGACCATGCCGTCGGCTTCGCGGTCGAACGGACGACAAGCCTGCGCCGGCCGGTCGTTTGCGTGGGTGCTTAATCGCTTGAGCAGACATTGCCGTAGAAACGCCATCGGATTGAGTTTGCATTCAGCACTGCCGGCGACCATGAGGTCGGCCCGGTTATGGATAATCGTCCGAACAGCTTCAGCCACACTCAGCAGGCCCGATACCTCACCGCTGGTGATATTATTGTTGGGACCTTGCAGGTCGTGAATGATGCTTACGTGGCAGCCAAGCATGTTAGGCAGGTATTTGAGCAGCCACAGCGGGGTCAGCGACTGCATGCCTTGTTGTCCCCATTTTTTATAATCGAATTTCCCGTCCGTAACACTCGTCGCCGCCGCTTCCCCCATTTCGACCAGGTCGCAGCAGATCAGTCCGGCGCCGATATTGGTTCCGGCGCGTGTCGGGTCGAAATCCGGCGTCTCTTCCGGTGCTGTGCCTTTGGTTTTCAAGCCAGCGTTTCGCACCGCGGCGTTCGCTGCAATGACGGCCAGTTCGATGTCGCGGCTCATAAGCTTGGTGGCTTTGCGATGACTTTTCGGGACGTACTCATTGAGTTTGACGCGGGGGGCTTCACCGCCTATGGTGCATGGGAACCGCGATGCGTCAAAAGATTCCAGCGTCCGGACGCCCGACGTCCCCGCCAGGAGAGCATCAAAATATACCTGGGCGTCAAGGCCCAGAGCATTAATTAGTCCAACACCGGTGATGACAACGTGTCGATCAGGCATGTAGGAAGGCAGCCTCCGTGCAGGTTAATTCTGAGCCGGCGACGCTTCGCGCGGGCGATAAAATTGCAGCAAGCTCATGAACTGGTCGTTAAAAACAAAATTTTCTTCGGGAAATTCCATTCCCGCAAGATTTTTATCTATGTGGCTGAACATCAAAGCAATCTCCGCAATACGCCGCTCGCCGCAGGTGATTGTGCCGACAATGGTGGCGGCCTCTTCGGCAAGGTTTTCCACCACCGCCTCCAGGCGCAACTGATCGCCCGGCCGGGCCAAGTCTGAAAATATCGCCTTGGTGACCTTTGCCAGGATGACTTTTTCCTGAAAATTTCGCGCTTCACCCACCAAAATTCCACCCGTCTGCGCCATTGCTTCGATCATCAGCGATTGCGGCATTATCGGATAGCCGGGAAAATGGTCATGCAGATGCTCTTCCGCCAGACTGACGTTTTTTATCGACACCGCCCGTTTGCCCGACTCAAATTCGACGAACTTGTCAATCCATATCCAGCGCATTCGCCGTCCTCGTGGCGCGGGCATCCTGCCCGCGGTTTTCTTGTGGCGCGGGCATCCAGCCTGCGGTTTCCGCTGAACCATTTGGTCCGGAAAATCCTGGTCGAAATGGCCAAGCTACTTGTCTTAGTAAGGTTTTCATATGTGGTTCTAAGCCACTTTGGAGGCGACGTAGTCGATGATGGATTTCACCGTAAAAAGGTCGCTGATTTTGTTTAGGTCAGGGTCTTTCTCAAACTCGCTGAAATCCACATGCGGCAACTGTGTCTTGAGTGTTTTAAGACCCTCCGGCGTCACTTTGCCGTTATCCACGAGTTCGGCATTATTAAGTACATTATCGCCCGGGAACAATTCTTCCCGAGGGATCTTGATTTCAAATGCTTTTTCCAGACGAAACACGATGTCCAGAAAATCAATGCTTTCCGCGCCAAGATCGCCCATTAGCGTGGCGTCTTCAACAACTTCTTCTTCGTCGACACCCAGAGCGTCGGCCAGTGTTTCCTGAATTTTCGCGGTTATATCCTCGCGGCTTAAGGTCATGATTAGCATACCTCCTGATAGGCAACTTCGTGATAATACTCCATTTATATTGTCTCCACCGGAGCGACGCCGCGTAAGGCGCCAACAAGCCGGGCACGATGTTTCATTTCCAATATAATTCGGCGGTCTGCTTCGGCCAGATGCGGATCTTGTTCGGCCAGGTTAAAATGCCGTAGTTTCAGGCGGCCTTCCACCATCGGTTGTTCACCGATCCAAGCCTTGCCGATAAAGCTGCTCGAATGATCTTCCATACTCTTGGCTTCAAGGTGCATCCGCAACACATTGCCGGGTTTGACAAAACTTTTATATTTGATGTTCCGGGCTTCTTCCAGCACCACCATGCTGTGACGAAAATCCTGCGTTACATGCACCAGCATCGCGGCGCTTTGCACCATTGCCTCGACCATCAACACGCCCGGCAGCACCGGAAACGCGGGAAAATGGTCTCCCAGGTATTCCTCAGCGAGACTTAGGGCTTTGACCGTCTCAATGTCCTGTCCCGGCGTTAGTTGCATTACCTGGTCTATTAAAATAAATTTCATAGTTCAGTTAAAACCATTTTCTGAATCAGTCACTCTGCAAGGGGACTGAACGTCGGTATTTTATAGACGCGGCCGCCCTTTTCCAATGTTTTTTCTGACCTGCGGCTTTTGGTCTATACCCGCACCGCTGAGCATATTAGCCGATTTTTTGGGGATTACGCCAGTTTACATAGCCGTTCTATGCCGCGTTCGATGTCTTTATCGCTGGTTGCGTAACTGATTCGAAAATGGCTGTCCCGATTGGAAAATACCGAACCAGGGATAATCAGCACATTGTTCTGTATGGCCTTTGTGACAAATTCCGTAGCCTTCCCACCAGGAGCCGGCACAAAAGCATAAAATGCCCCCGCAGGTTTAATCAG
>JAFGBA010000134.1 GCA_016933395.1 Sedimentisphaerales bacterium
ACGTCGATGCAGTTTGAGCGTATTTTAAGCGCGTCAGGTCCTTACGAGGGACATCTGAAACGGCCCGGTGATGGCAAGGTTGCCCGCCGCATCGCCTGGATTCAGTGCGTGGGCAGCCGCGACGTCACCTGCGGCAACGATTACTGTTCGAGCGTGTGCTGCATGTACGCCACCAAGGAAGCCATTATCGCCAAGGAACATCAGGCCGACGTTGAACCAACGATTTTCTTTATCGACCTGCGGGCGTTCGGTAAGGGATTTGAGAGTTTTTATAACCGCGCCGAAAGCGATTACGGCGTTCGCTATGTTCGCAGCCAGATTTCATCCGTGAAGGAAAACCCGCTTAACGGCAACCTGATCGTTCGTTACGTCGGTGAAGGCGTTGCGGGTATCCGTGAAGAAGAATTTGACCTGGTTGTCCTCAGTGTCGGCCTGACCGCGCATGCCTCTACCAAAATATTTGCCCAGGCTGCAGGGCTTGACACCAACCGATTTGGTTTTATAGAAAATCAACCTTATTTGCAAAGCCTCACCAATCGGGAAGGCGTTTTTATGTGCGGCGCCGTTAGCGGGCCGCGGGATATCCCGGAAACCGTGATGCAGGCCAGTGCCGCGGCCGCCATGACGGGCGAACTGCTGGGCAATGCCCGCGGCACCGAGGTGGAGATCAAGGAATACCCGCCCCAGCGCGACATCAGCGGCGAGGAGCCGCGCATCGGCGTCTTCATCTGCCACTGCGGCAGTAACATCGCCTCCACCGTGGACGTCGAACAAGTCGCCGAGGCCATTGGCAAAATACCCGGCGTCGTCCACGCCGAAACCAACCTCTACACCTGCTCGCAGGACACGCAGGAAAAAATGAAACAGATTATCCGCGATGAACGTCTCAACCGCGTCATCGTCGCCTCCTGCACCCCGCGCACCCATCAACCGCTGTTCCAGGAAACCATGCGTGAGGCCGGCCTGAACCAGTGGATGTTCGAAATGGCCGACATTCGCGAGCAATGTTCCTGGGTGCACCAGAAAGACCCCACCCGCGCCACGCAAAAAGCCATCGATCTTGTGCGCGGCAGCGTCGGCAAGAGCAAGTTCCTCGAACCCCTGACCTTCCAGAAAGTAGGCGTCACCCGCGCCGCCCTCGTCATCGGCGGCGGCATCAGCGGCATGGCGGCGGCGCTGTCGCTGGCCCGGCAGGGATTCGCCACACACTTGGTGGAAAAATCCGACAAGCTGGGCGGTAATCTATACCATGTGCATCACAGCATCGAAGGGCACGACTGGCAGGCGTATCTGCAAAATACCATTCGCGACGTCCAGGCCCATGAAAATATCACCGTGTATCTGAACAGCCAGATAGATGAAACAGCCGGTTTCGTCGGCAATTTCACTACCCGCCTGCAAGGTGACAGCACGGCCGAGATCAAGCATGGCGTGATTATTGTCGCCACCGGGGCTGCCGAATATCAGCCGGATAAATTCCTCTTCGGCCAGAATGACCGCGTTGTCACCCAGTGGCAACTCGAAGAAAAACTGCAAAACGGTTTCAACGCCCAAAACGTCGTGATGATTCAATGCGTCGGCAGCCGTGACGATGAGCACCCCTGGTGTTCGCGCGTCTGCTGCGGCGAAGCCGTCAAAAACGCTCTCGCCATCAAGGCGAAAAATCCCGCCGCCGAAGTCACTATCTTGTATCGTGACATTCGCACCTATGAATACAAGGAGCTGTATTATCGCAAGGCTCGGGAGATGGGCGTGCGGTTTATTCATTTTCCGGATGATAAATACCCTGAGGTAACGGTTAATCAAATGCCGGCGAGGACGCCGGCGGTACAATCCGGAGATGGCATCAACATCACCGTGCATGACACCGTCATCAACGAGACCGTTACGCTTTCAGCGGATATGCTGGTACTGAGCACCGCCACCGTTCCTGACCTTACGACCAACGAGCGGCTTAGCGAACTCTTGAAGGCCCCGCTCAACAGTGACGGCTATTTCATGGAGGCCCACGTCAAGCTGCGGCCGGTGGATTTCGCCAACGAAGGCATCTATGTCTGCGGCCTGGCCCATTCGCCCAAATACACCGAAGAAAACATTACCCAGGCCCTGGCCGCAGCGGGTCGTGCGGCTGTTACATTAAGCAAGAATTTTCTTGAAGTCGGCGGGGTTATCGCCGTCATCGATGAAGACCTCTGCGCCAGTTGCCTGACCTGTGTGCGGGAATGCGTCTATAACGCCCCATTTATCAATGAACGCGGCAAGGCTGAGATTGAAGCGGCCAAGTGTCAGGGCTGCGGCAACTGCACCGCCGCCTGCCCCGCCAAGGCCATCCAGTTGCGCACCTTCACCGATGCTCAGGAACACGCCCTGTTTATGAGCATCCTCAAACATGAAGATGCTGTGGAGGTTTGCTCGTAAGAAGAAACACCATGACCGAACCAGTAACAACCAACGAACCGAACATCATTGCTTTGTGTTGCCATTATTGCGCGTTCACGGCCGCGGACCTCGCCGGGACGATGCGCTTGCAGTATCCGCCCAACATCCGCATCGTGCGGCTGCCCTGCACCGGGCGGGTGGACGTCAACATGATGCTTCAGGCTTTCGTGGAGGGTGCTGACGGTGTGATGGTCGCCGGCTGCGAAGTGGGCAGTTGCCACTTCATCAAGGGCAACATTCGTGCCGCCAAACGCGTCGCCTACGCCAAAAAACTCCTAGCCGAAACCGGCATCAATCCTGAACGGCTGGAAATGTTTCACATCGCCGCAAGTCAAGGACCGCTGTTTGCCGAAACGGCCACCGCATTTACGGAAAAGATTAAACAATTGATGAGCCAATCGACGACCGAAGCGCCGAAAACTCCGGTCGTTGCGGAGAGATAAAATGATCACCGCTGAACGCAAACCCTTTGACACCGTTTATGAGTTCGCCCGCCGGCATAAAAAAGTGCTGGTCCTCGGCTGCGGAACCTGCGTCACCGTCTGCATGGCCGGCGGCAAAAAAGAAGCCGAAATCCTCACCAGCCAGCTCACCCTCAAGGCTCGCCAGGACGGCGTCGATTTAGAGGTCGAAGAACACACCATCGAACGCCAGTGCGACCGGGAGTTCTTCGACGAAGCCACCCAGCGCAAAATCAAGGACGCCGACGCGGTGATTTCCCTCGCCTGCGGCGTGGGCGTGCAGTTCTGCATTGAAGTACTGCCTGACGCGATTGTCTATCCCGGCGTGGACACCAAATTCTATGGCGCAACCATCGAACAGGGCCTCTGGAGCGAACGCTGCGGCGGCTGCGGCAACTGCGTACTGGAGCAATTCGGCGGCCTCTGCCCCGTCGCCCGCTGCTCCAAGAGCCTGCTCAACGGCCCCTGCGGCGGCTCATCCGACGGCAAGTGCGAAGTGAACTCCGACATCGACTGTATCTGGCAATTGATTTACGACCGCATGAAAAAACTCGGCCGCCTCGACGAACTCGAACAAAACCAGCCCGCCAAAGACTGGACCACCGGGCGCGACGGCGGCCCGCGCCGCATCCTCCGCGAGGATGTTACCCTGGAAGCTAATCCTTAAAATAATTGATGGAAGTTATGGCGATGCCAAAATCTGATGGACGTTTGGAACAACTCTTCGAAAAAGGCCACTTCGTCGTCACCGGCGAACTGGGTCCGCCCAAAAGCGTCGATGTTGACCTTGTTAAGGAGAAAGCGGGTCATCTTCTTGGTTGTGTCGATGCCGTTAACATCACGGACAACCAGACCGCCATTGTGCGGATGAGTTCCTTTGCCACGGCGCTGCTGGTTCAGGGGCAGGGCCTCGAACCGGTAATGCAGATCACCTGCCGCGACCGTAATCGCATCGCCATCCAAAGTGATGTTATCGGCGCGGCCGCCCACGGCATACATAACATTCTCTGCCTTACCGGCGACCATCAATGTTTCGGCAATCATCCCACCAGTAAGAATGTTTACGATATCGACTCTATCCAGCTTATTGCCATGATTAAGGCCATGCGGGATGAAGGCGTTTTTGCCTGCGGCGAGGAAATCAGGGTTTCCAAAAAAGCTGATGTGAAGCCCCCGCAGGTGTTTATCGGCGCGGCCGCCAATCCGTTTGGCGATCCCTTCGAGTTCCGCGTCATCCGCCTGGCGAAAAAAGTCGCCGCCGGGGCGAACTTTATCCAGACCCAGTGTATTTACGACATGGAGCGTTTCGCGGAATGGATGAAGCAGGTGCGTAATCGCGGCCTGCACGAAAAGGTAAAAATTATAGCCGGCGTGACGCCCCTCAAGAGTGTTGGCATGGCCAAATACATGCGGGACTCCGTCGCCGGTATGATGGTGCCCGACAGCTATATCGACCGCCTTAACAAGGCCGAAAACGCCGCCGAGGAAGGTATTGCTATCTGCATCGAACAAATGCAACAACTGTGTGAGATAGAAGGCGTCGCCGGTATTCACCTTATGGCCATCGAATGGGAACACAAAGTCAAAGGTATCGTCGAAAAGGCGGGCCTGCTGCCCCGACCGACGATATAACCTCGCGGCCGGCCAAGGTCGACGGCGAGCAACGTTTAACAGGCGAGATTTTATAGTCGTATTTGCAAAAAGGAACAGAGATGTCAGACGATAAATTCTATCAGATCGGCGAAAGCGTACATGCCAGCATTCCCAAAACCGGCGCTGTCATGAAAGAGCTTGTCAACGGCGGCCCCGACGCTTACGAGACATCCAGCGACGCCCTCGATTACATGGTCGCCCTCATCGCCGACCAGGCCGCCAAAGGCGCTGATTACATCGCCGTTAATGTGGACGCTTTCGGCGAAGACGATCCCGCCTTGGCCGTGGACCTGATGCGAAAATACGTTGCCCTGGTCAAGAAATACTCCTGCGGCGTCCCCGTCTGCATCGACTCCAGCGACCTCAACGTCCTCAAGGCCGGCCTGGACGAATGGTACAGCACGCCCGGCATGCCTATCCCGCTGGTCAATTCCGTCAAGGTCAGCACCATCGATCAGTTACTGCCGCTTCGGAAAAATAAACCTTTCAAGGTTATCGGCATGCTCGTGGATGAAGCCGGCCGCGCCGACGAAGCTGACACCAACGCCATTTACAAACTGGCCCGCACCATTTTCGATGCCGCCACGAAAAAATACGGCTTTGCTCCCGATGATATTTTCTTCGACACCACCACCTTCCCGCTGGCGATTGATATGCCCATGACGCCCGGCACGCCGAGCTTTACGTATCGTTGCTTCGAGTCAATCAAGAAAATCAAATCCGACCCCGACATGAAGGATGTGCATTTTTCGCTGGGCATTACCAACTGCGTCAATGACCTGCCCGCCCGCAAGATCGGCGTCTGCCGCGCCTACGTCCAGAAAGGGCGCGAATACGGCCTCGACGGCGGCATCGTCAACATTAACCACCAATACGGCAAAAAGCCCGCCGACCCGGACCTGCTGGCCCTGGTCGCCGCCTTCGCCGAAAACGACGGCTCCGCGGAAAAAAGCATGAACGCCATGATGCTCATGGGCGAATTCTGCCGCCAGAATCGTAAGTAACTTATACTGTAAAAAAATAAACGGGCGCGATTAATCTTAATCGTGCCCGTTACTTTGCGCTTTCTTCATTCAAAAATAGAATATCAATCGGTTTTCTCGCCTTTGCTTAGCAATCCCGCCTTGGCCTTGATACTCTCAATATCCAGTTCATTAATCCAATCCGGCAAATTGTCCCATACCTCATGAAATCCGAAACCACCCAGCGTCATTTCCCGCAGGGCTTCTTCCTTGGGCCATCCTTCGATAACGATGCGGTACATGGCGCACATCGTACCCGTCCGGTCCGCCCCGTGCTGGCAATGCACCAAAACCGGCTGTCGCTCCGGATCGCTGACAATCTCCAGAAAGCGCACCACCTCTTTTA
>JAFGBA010000135.1 GCA_016933395.1 Sedimentisphaerales bacterium
GCCGCCACCTTGTAGCCCACATGCAGCAATTGGCGGAAGTGTGGATTAAAATCCGTGCATTTCCGGTCGTGCCGCAGCGTGCGGGCGAACCGGGGGCCGTCCCAGGTTGTTACCTCGGTCGGATCGGGTAATTGGTTTTTATCGATGTCAATAACCGTCGCATAAGGCCCGCATAACTCATCGAACCGTCCCAGTGCCGCGGCATAAACCTCCTTGGCGATCGCCAGGCCGTCACCGCCGGCTTCCGCCAAACCTATCAATTCCTCCAGCCAGGTGGTTCCGGCCGTTTTCAAATGCACGCCCGCGTTAAATTTTATCATCGACCGGCGAATAAACGGATACAGCGAAAATTTGTCACTACCCGAATGCACGCTGAGTTTAAGATTCACCGGTAGGCCGAATTCCTTTACCGCCATACGAATCACGGCCATGTCCTGATCGAACTCTCGGCCGAACTGCTGCGGATCCCCTACATAGTCCACGCCTTTATTAAAACGTCCGGTGAATTTTGGAGCAATCGTTTGGGCGGGAATTTTCTCATCAGCAATGGCCGCCAGAATGACCAACATTTCCACCGGCGTTTGCGGTTCATCGGTTTCATCCATGGATACTTCGGTAATGAAATTACCTTCGCCTTTAATCGCTTCGATATAACGATAAATCTTGCCGGCCTCTTTTACGCCGCCAAGGTATTTCTCCGTAATCACATGCAATTGTTTTGGTGAAATATGCAATGACTCGTCGATACCGTCAATCGCCAGTTGTCCGCTCAAGTGACAATATTTTTTGATAAAAGTTTCAATGTCTTCAGCAGATGTCTTCTTCCCGATGAAATCCGCAACATCCAGGGTGTAAAAGTCGCACGCTTCAAGAAACAAATCCACGTTTTTCAAGCCGATGTGGTCGGCGTCCACATGGTAGGAGCCATTATAGCCCAGCGCTTTCACGGCCGCATCAGCGCTGCGGCGGGCTGACATTGGTTTCGTTCCTATGATTGTGTGCTCACGGTGCGATTTATTCCATACCGGCGTAATAACGACGCCTTTCGCGGCGGCTTTCATAATAGCGTGTAACTGGGCCTTCGCCTGCCGGCCGAAACGATCCCCCACTCCCATCGAATATTTTTCCAATGTCAACATGAAGTGTCCTTATAGATACTTGGGTAATTTCTGCTCCACCAGTTTCCGCACAAACCGCACAAACACCGGCAAACCGTCCGACCCAATGGTAATGGGTGCTTCTCCCTGCACCAATGGCCGAACATATTCGCGCATCGCGCCAGTTATATGGTTGCCCGCGTCATTGATATACTCGCGCGGTACTTTTTTCTCGCCGTTGGCCACATCCGCCAGTTTTGCCAATCCCGTCGTGCAGGTATATATGTCCCCTGACTCGCGCACCAGGGTCACCATCTTGCCGTTCTCCCCGGCCAAGGCATGCTCGACCGCCTTGCTGCCCACTTGATATGCCTCGTTGACATCCGTCAAGCTGGCGAAATGCATCGCCGAACGCTGGTTGGTTCCCAGCTTGTTCCAACGGGCTTTGATGCCGACCTCTTTTTCAATCACAACCTTGAGCATATCGGCCACACCACCGAGTTGCTGATGGCCGAAACTATCCTTGCCGAACGATCCACTGTCGGCAGTAACGTAATTACCTTTATCATCTTTCAACCCCTCGCCCACAACGATAAATATCCGCCCCAGCCGTTGATGTACTTCTTTTACATCCGCAACCAGCTTTTCCCAACTAAACGCCGCTTCCGGCATATAAATCAGATGCGGGGCATCTTCCGGCGTTCGCGCCGCCAGACCCGTCGCCGCCGCGATCCACCCGGCGTTGCGCCCCATAACCTCCAAAATCGTACAGGTATCCGTTGTATAAAGGGCTTCCGTGTCCTTGCCCGCCTCCATGGCGCAGGTCGCAACATATTTAGCCACACTGCCGTAACCGGGGCAATGGTCGGTATAGGCCAAGTCATTATCGATGGTCTTGGGCACACCCATACTCACCAGTTCATAGCCGGTTTCAGCCGCGAGTTTGTTCACCTTGTCGGCCGTGTCCATCGAATCATTGCCGCCGGCGTAGAAAAAATACCTGATGTTATGTGCCTTAAATACTTCCAGAATCCGCTCATAATCGCTGCGAGACGTGGTCAAATCCTTGAGTTTATAGCGGCATGATCCAATTGCCGCCGCCGGCGTCCGTCGCAACATCTCTATAGCGTCCGGCCCTTCCGCGGCAAAGTCGAACAGTTCTTCCTTGAGTACCCCGAGAATCCCATTTACAGCACCAAAGATAGTCCCTATCTTATTAGAAGCTAAGGCCGTTTGAATTACGCCGCAGGCACTGGCGTTAATAACGGTTGTCGGACCGCCCGATTGGGCGACAACAGCATTCGGAAGCAAAGGCATGACCAAATCTCCATAAAATAATTACTCGTGTCCTGAGTATATTAAATATATCACGCGTATTCTTAAAAGCAAAGAAAAACTGAGTCAATAACTAATCTCTTTATAAACAAGTACTTATACTCATTTTATCAGTTTCTTCCACATTTTGAGTAAAATACTACAACACTTGAGAGTAAAATGTCGCGATGATTAAAGGTGAACTGATTCAGAGTTTTATTATGTCGGAAGGCACCATAGATTCCCGGTCCGCCGGACAACGCAATGAGCGCTTGGTGTTGAGTTTGCTTCGAACCCACGGTGAACTCAGCCAGGCACAGCTTTGCCGGCTGGCGAATTTTAACAGCTCGACCGCCAGTTACATTACCGGTCGGCTGCGGGAAAAAGGTCTGATTATCGAACGTCCCGGCAGCAGCACTAAACGTGGGGCCAAACCCACCATCGTCGGCATTAATCCCCAGGGATGTTTCATCGTCGCCGTCGAAATCAATCCCAGCCGCATCCGGGTAGGCCTGTTTGATTTCATGGGCCAACTCGTCCATAGTGTCTGCCCGGTTACCGCCGGTAAATCCTCTCCCGACGACGTTATAATTCTACTCCGCCAAACCCTGGACCAGTTACTACAAAACCAACAGATTTCTCCGGAAAAACTTCTTGGCTTGGGTGTGACCATCAGCGGCACTGTCGCTCCTGACGGGACTGTTAAGTTGTCCAGCCCGATGGGCTGGAAGAATGTGCCCTTCCGCCACATGCTTCAACAATATTTTGAAACACCCATCCGCGTCACCGGTACTCGCGTGCGATTGCTGGCGGAAATTGATCTACATGAAGACAACCACTTTCGCAATGTTCTCTACCTGAATGTCGCTAACGGCGTCGGCGGCAGTGTTCTGATCGATGGTTATCTGCCTCACGGAGCAACCGACCGCATGGGTGAACTGGGCCACGTGGTCGTCGAACCGGACGGCCCCCCGTGTGGCTGCGGCCAGCATGGCTGTCTTGAAGCACTTGTTTCCGGCCCCGCTCTGGCGCGGCGCATTCGAAGCGATATTGCTCAAGGAATTCCCACCTCACTTACCAGCCGGATTTCTTCTACTGATGTCCCGGAACAGGTTATCGAAAAGTGGGGGCAGGCAATCCTTCAGGGCGATGATTACGCTCGTAAACTCGCCGACACGGTTACAGA
>JAFGBA010000136.1 GCA_016933395.1 Sedimentisphaerales bacterium
ACCGGCCCGCGCGGCAGCGGGGTAATCCGCCCGATGGGCGCCGCCGCTCGATTGGTGAGCATAGGGGACAAAGTGATTATTATGGCCTTTGCCGACATGACGCCGGAAGAAGCAAAAAACCATAAGCCGCGCATCGTCATCGTCAACGATCAAAATCAACAGACAAATAAAATTTTATAATCCGCTAAAATTGCGTGATATTGCGGATTCTGTGGCCAGGATTTACTTTTGCGACCAGAGTTATTTAATATACCCTTTCTAAATATTCCCATCCAAAGTTACGGGGCGATGATTGTATTGGGATTTATCTCCGCTTTAACGCTGGCGCGATGGCGTTGCCGCAAGGCGGGACAGAATCCTGACAAACTCACCAGTTTCGCGGTTTATATTCTTTTCGCCGGCGTCATCGGCGCCCACCTGATGCATGTGTTCCACAATTGGGACACATATCCCAACAAGCTTCTGGGAATTATTAACATTTTCTCCGGTTTGGAATTTCTCGGGGGGGTGGTGTTGGCGATTTTGGTGGCCATTTACTTTTTCAAGCGTCATCGTCTGCCGGCTCTGACATATCTGGATATTTTAACGCCGTCGGTGATGCTGGGACTGGCATTCGGCCGCATCGGCTGCCTGCTTAATGGCTGTTGCTGGGGCGCTCCGTGTGATTTACCGTGGGCGGTCCGTTTTCCGGCGGTGGTGCAGCAGCGAACGTTGTTGGAACGTAATCCCGAAAGCGGGTTTCGCTACAGTTATCCCTATGAGTACCAGTTAAAACCAGATATTGAACGTGGTCGAGATAAGCCCCTTATTGAACTGCCGAATGATTATTACTTGGGTTATTATCATCCCGATGGAACAATAAAATATTACCCGCCCCCTTTAGAGAAAGGGGAATCGCCCTATAAGGCCACCCTTCAGGTTAGAGATCTTAATCCAAGCCAAATTAAAGCGTTACGAGATAATCTCTATCCCATGCACAAAATACATCCGACTCAGATATATTCGTCAATAAATGCATTTATATTGTGTGGGGTGCTTAATCTTGCCTGGCGAAAACGTCGTCCGGCGGGGCAAATATTCGCATATATGTTGATTTTATATGGCATAACCCGCTTTTTCATCGAGGCTCTCCGTGTGGAGCCGTTGATGTTCGATGGCCTAAGTGTCAGCCAGAATATCAGTTTAGCATCGATATTGACAGGAATAGTGCTCGTATTTTGGTTGCGACGGGGAAGAATTTGCGAAAAGTAGTAGCTTTTTAGACTTTTTGCTTGATTTTTAAGCCTTTTTTCCTCCATAATACGCATTAATGCCCATAAAGGTGTGGGCTGCGTCTTGAAAGGTTGGCATTCCTATCTGCGGTTTACATTCCCAAAAGACGAGAGTTGATGTTTGGTCGCGCGCTGGGGATAGGAACAGGTTTGCGCAAGTGTTGGAGTGGTAGTAGGATGAATATTTACGTGGGGAACCTGTCGTTTCGTTGCACGGATGAAGAGCTTCGTCAGGCGTTTGCCGCTTTTGGCGAGGTAACATCGGCTACGATTATCATGGATCGCGAGACCGGCCGCAGTCGTGGTTTCGGTTTCGTGGAAATGGCCAATGATGCCGAAGGGCAGGCTGCTATTGACGGCTTGAACGGCACCGAACTTGGAGGCCGGATGCTAAAAATCAATGAAGCCCGACCGCGCAGCCAAAGCCCGGCCGGCAGCGGACGCGGCCCGAGCAACTAAAGTAAGCGGACCTTCGTAGCACGGCACCGGCAAGCACCGCCGCATTGATTTTTAGTTTTGGCAGTGGGGTGGGACATTGGAGGGGGGCTATGTGCCAAGGGGGGCGTCTGTATTTTCATAGGGGTGATTTTCATTCATTTAACAGTCTTTCAAATTGCTGGTTGGTTCCTGACGCCTCATCAGGTACAATATTTTTGGAGCAGGCGTGGCGGTCGCCGGGGCGTGTGAGCGTTCCGGAGGAAAGTCCGAGCAGCGCAGGGCGCGGTGATGGCTAACGGCCACCGGGAGCGATCCCAGGGACAGTGCCACAGAAAAGACACCGCCCCGCACTTATTTTGAGCTTCGATCATAAATTCGGCGTTGAGCATTTTCGGCGTCGGGCGTCCGCCGGAAGGCATTTTGATGCTCAAAATGAGTGCGGGGTAAGGGTGAAAAGGTGCGGTAAGAGCGCACCGCGAATCTGGCGACAGGTTCGGCATGGTAAACCCCACCGGCTGCAAGGCCAAACAGAACCCAGCGTCGGCCCGGCGCGATATGAGGTTTGGGTAGGCTGCTTGAGCCGCCGGGTAACCGTCGGCCCAGATTAATGACTGTCGGCCGGCAGCAGTGCCGGTTAACAGAACTCGGCTTATACGCCCGCTCCGCCCCTTTGGGGCTAATTAAGGGCAAGCAGGTTCATTTTCCGCTTAAGCCATAGGACATATTAAGACGGAACTTGGCGACGAAAGGAGAACCGCAATGTCACGACCGACATGGGCAACAACAGTAGGAATTATCGGAATTATTTTGGGATGTCTGGGGCTTATGGGGGGTGTGCAGTTTATGACCATGCCCGCCATAATGGACATGCAGAAGGAAATGTTTTCCCAAATGCAAAAAGAATTCGAAAAACAGGCGACCTCTAATTCCCAACAGGCTCCTCCCTCGGAGGTGTTTAAAATCTTTGAAAAAATGTGGAACATGCCCGAATGGTATAGAAGCTGGTGCGTTGTCGCCGGTGTAATTGCTTTGTTTGTTTGTGGTTTTTATATATTCGCATCCATCAGGCTGTTGCAAACCAAACCAACGGCAATCAAGATTTTTTATGCGGCGGCGGGAACCGCCATCGTGTTTAGCGTGGTGAAACTGGGGGTGGCGTTGGCGGCGATGTCATTTATGGGGTTAACCATGGCGGGCAATGGTTTAATCGGAATCGTCATCAACATCATTCTGTTGATTGTCGTCGCCACAGGTGACAAAACAGCCTTTTTGACACAATCTGTGGTGGAATCGCCGTCTCAATATCCATTACCATAAGTTCCCTTTCCGACCTGTTAATAGAAAGCATGGCGGTGACGATAGAAACAATTTATATTTAAGCCTTTTTTACAAAGGCCTTCGTACCGAACGATGAACGGCGGCATTGCAATAGAAGAGTTTTGGGATAACTCCGGCGGGATTATACTTTACCGGTTAGATGGCGATTGCTATTGGCCTGGAAATCGTCGAAGAACGTTCGGAACCATCTTTCGAGATTCACCACCCGCCAAAGCAGCCAGGCATGATCGAATTTATCGGTGCAATGTTGGTTAAAAAGAATTTGCACTTTGTCCGGACGGAAGATATTTCGGGTTTTGAAAGCCGAGCTGTTGAGCATATCCTGAACATAATCGCGTATCGGTCCCTTGAGCCAGAGGGCGAACGGAGTGGGGTACCCTTTTTTATCGGGGCGATCAGTTATTGCAGGAGGGAGCAATTCGCGCATGGCCTGGCGCATGACATATTTGGTTGTAGAGCCTTTAATTTTCAGATTATATGGCAGAGAGTTGACATATTCCAGAAGGCGATAATCCAGAAAAGGCACGCGGGATTCTATGGAAAATGCCATAGAGGTGCGATCTCCATATTGCATGAGCATGGGAATATTATCTCGTATCAATTCCCAGTAAAGGATATCGTTAAGATCATCACGGAATTTTTTATTACGAGATTGGTAGATGGGCAAGGCCTGATCAAGTATTTGTTTGTTCGCAAGATCATACATCGGTCCTTTGCCAAAGAAAATGCGTTGCGCCTGTTTGCGTAAAGGGCGAATCATATCGCGTATCGGCGTCGGGATGGAACGGTTGGCGATATGGGCGAGGGCTTCGAGATTACTGCGCCATGCCGGTTGACGCATATGTCGGGCAATAGCTTTTTTATCAGCGAAATATCGGCTCAGGGTTGTGCCGCCGGGACCGGTCGTAAAAGCACGGGCCAGAACACTGGTCAGATAATAATTGTAATAATGAGGGTAACCGCCGAGTAGTTCGTCCGCTCCCTGGCCATCCAGCACCACTTTGACATGATGGGAGGCAAGCTCCATAACATGCCATTGCGAAAACGGACCCGGGCCGGGACAAGGCTCATCGTGGTACCAACTAAAACGGTCGATAAAATCGATATATTGATCTCCGGTGGGAGTGATATAATGGGCGTTGGTCTGAAACGTCTCGGCGGCGGCGCGGGCGTAACGGCCTTCGGAAAATTCTTTTTCGTTATATTCGGTGGTAAACGTGGACAACCTGGCGGAAAGGGCCCGGGTCGCCAGAGCCACGATGCTGGACGAATCCAACCCGCCGGACAGGCAAGTGCCGACGGGCACGTCGGCGCGAAAGCGCAAGCGAATCGCATCGGTAAGTAACTCCCGGAAACATTCGACAGCCTCCTTTTCATCGGCATAACCTTTATCGGCCGAATCAAAAGAGGATTGCGGGATATCCCAGTAACGATACCGGCGGATATGTCCTTTCTTTATTTCGAGATTGTGTCCGGGCACGAGTTGGCGGACATGCTGAAAAAGCGTATGGTCCGCGTCGTTTAACAAGCCGGTATGTATAAAACGGCCGAGATAAGGTTCATTTATTGTACGTTGTTGTCCGGGTAAGGCGGCGAAAACAGCTTTTATCTCGGAGGCGAAAACAAAACGGTTATCGTCGAGGTAGTAATAAAATGGTTTGATGCCGACTCGATCACGGCTGGCGAAAAGTATTTGTTCCCTGGTATCCCAGATGGCGAAAGCCCACATGCCGTTGAAACGTTCGACGCAGGCGGTATTCCACTGTTGATAGGCGTGTAAAATCACTTCCGTATCGGACGTGCCACGGAAGATATGCCCGAGTATTTTTAATTCTTCGCGAAGTTCGATATAATTATATATTTCGCCATTGTAAACGATCCAGTAGCGTTCTTCGCCGGCGGACATGGGCTGCCGGCCGGTTTCCTGAAGATCGATAATGGTCAAACGGCGATGTCCCAGTGCAACGGTTCCTGATTCGCGCAGCCGGCTGAGATCACGACCGGACCATATTGTCCGGCCGGCGGAATCGAAAAAGACATAACCATAGTCATCCGGTCCGCGATGGTGCTGGAGCGTTGTCATGGTTACGAGAGTCCGGGGATCGACTCGATCACCTTTAAAATTATATATGCCTGCAATGCCGCACATGAATCATTTTTAACCTAATTTATGTAAACGGGAAATTACTTCTGTTTCGGAGGGCGGAGTGCTTTGCAATGGCCAACCCGCTAATTTGGCCAAGGCCTGGACAAACTGCCGTTGTTGCACAGGCAAATGAAATTGGTTGATAAAAGACCAGTCGGGTTCGAGCGCCGGTTGATTTGTAATCCGCCGCTGAAACAATACGAGCAACTGTCGGGCGATTTCGGGAATATCATCCGGTTTTGCAAACACTCCGGTGCCGGCGCCGGTTACAAGATCGCGTGCTTCGCCCGTCGGCAGCAAAGCGAGTATGGGTTTCCCGGAGCCCATGTAAGCATACGTTTTTCCGGGCACACACCAATGATAGTCGAGATTATTTATCCCGTAAAGTGTCAGCACACGAACATCGGCCAGATGAGCCAGTTGTTGCGCATAAGGGGGCGATACCGGACCGAGTTGAGTTACATTACCGGTTATATTGTACTTTCGGGCAAGGTGATCTATTTCGGGAAATTTTTGACCGGCAAAAATCAGGCGGACTTTATGGGCGAACTGTTGGTTTTTGGAAACGGCCCGGGCCAGACCGGCCATAAGATAATCAGGGGACATCCAGTCGAGTCGGAGTTGGTCGCAGAACGTAGCGCCCAGTAGTACGCGACGAATCATTCGGGAGATCACTTTGGTTACCTTAGTCAGTGCCGGAGATTCGGTTATGTCCAGGCCGCGAAGTTGGCCGGTATAGACGATAGTAAACTCGTCGGGATTGAGTCGGACATCTGAGTCAATTTCTTCCGCGCGTTCAAAACTATGTCGGATGGTTAACGTGCGCGGACTGATTTCGCAGCCATAGTGGTCATCCAGGATTTTTTTTTGGTGATCAGTTTCGGTGATTATCAATTCAGCGTGGGTAATACAGCGATCTTCCCATTTACGCGCCAGGCGACGATGAAAAGCACTGGGATAGGGCCAATCTTTACCGACGGTCCAGGCGTCGCGGAACTCCAGGGCGAGTTTCAATCCGTACATTTTCGCCAGACGTTGAGCCGCCGCCAGCAGGCTGAACGGTAAACCGGTGGCAAATAGAATGTCGGGTTGATATTGCCGGATAAGGCCGTGGCAGGCGCGATATAAAGCTCGTGTACAAATTGGATCCGCGTGGGGGCCGGGCAAAGGTTCAAGCCGGGGCCAGACCGGGAGATTATCAGGAAGTCGTCCGGGTAATCGGCCGTCCCGGGCGATACGACAAATCGTAAGAAGACCGGATATTTCTTGGTATTCAGGATCAGCACCGATGGTAGCGACGATTACCCTGACGCCGCTGTTGGTAAGTGCCTTGACAAAGCGATCCGCTCGAATGCCCGCCGCGGTGGCTGTGGGTATATAATAGCGGGTCAGATATAATACTGTACGCGATAATCCGTTCATATCAGTACAGTTATCGGCTATTTTGAGGGATGGCGCTGAAAAAGGCAAGAATTTGTACAGTTGTTAATTATCCGGAAGTATAACGGTGGAAAAGGGTAAGACCATCGGTTTTCACACCCTAAAATTATATTTTCCATTTTTGGATTCGGTTGAATCAGGCAGTGTTCCTGTTTTTCGTGGAAAATACCAACTATTGTACGCCTGCGATGCTTATGCCGTTGGTGCGATGCTGAACGTATACACGGACGGCCTTGATGTTCAACGGCCGGGGTAGTTCAACTTCCAGCGTATCATCGGGACGGAGCTTGCCGTAAGGCACGCTTAAAGTAACCACCTGATCATCGTTGGTGACCACTTCCAGATTACCCAGACGGATAAACTCATCGCCGCCGGTATGGCGTAGTTGTAGTTTGCGAAGATCAAGGCGACGGTGCTGTTTGGATAAGCTCAGCGATGAAATACCGTCTTTGATTCCGCCCGAAACGCCCAGATCAACCAGCGTTGGCAAATCCGGTTTCAAGCGAGCGGCCTGGCCGGTGATTTGCAGACCGGTAGTCTGGTGCTGCACCAGGATGCTGACCTCACTGATTTGCGCGGGTTTGGGCAGTTCAATTTCAAACTGGTCACCGGGATAGAACTTGCCGCCGCCGGCGTTGAATTTAAAGACCTCGCCGTCAACAGCAACCACTTTGACCTCACCCATGCGGATATAGCGGGCGCCGCCCAAATGTTCGATAATGAGTTTACGGAAAGGAACTTTGCGCATCTCGGCGTCGGTATAAAGAACGGCGGCGCTATCATCAGCGGCGGAAGTATTTCCTATATTATGCGTTTCAGGACCAAGAGGGTGAGGAGGCCGGGGCGCATCCGGCGGTCGCGGTGGTTCCGGCCGGGCAATGGGCTGGCGCAGTTCATTTTCACAAGCGGCGATTAATAGCTCCAGTTGTTTGAGCGTCTGGGTGATCTCAGGGTCGGTATGGTGATTGAGGTAGGTTTTCTGGTAGGCGATTTTCTTGAGCCGGTTGGCCTGTTCCACGATATCATCGGCCAGATCGGCGAGATCCTGATCCGCCGCCCAGGCGGGAACAACACTGCAAAACAGCATAACCAGCATGATCCATGTCATTTTCATAGTCATTTCCTTTCCTGAAATAGGGACTGCTGTAACGGCCTTTTCTCCGGTATAATAACCTGACTATTAGAGCGGTTCACGAGGAAAACGTTAGCAGGAATATCGTCTTTTTCGCAGGTATACTCTGGATACGACATATAAACAGAATATGAAAGAATCATTGACACCGGCTTTGTATGTTCATATTCCTTTTTGCCGGGCCAAGTGCGGCTATTGCGGGTTTTATTCCGAGCCGTTAGTCGGGCATGACAGCGAGCGGTTGCTGGCGGCGCTGCTGCGGGAGTTGGATGGCTATGCTCTCAGAGAGGCGGCGACAATCTATATCGGCGGCGGCAGCCCCAGTTGTCTGCCGGAAGGACAGTTGGAATCACTGATCGAGCAGCTTAACCAGAGATTTCCAAATTCGGTGGAATTTACTGTCGAGGTTAATCCCGCCCAGATGGACCGGCCGCGTTTGGAGCATTTGCGGCAGGGGGGTGTGAATCGCTTATCTATTGGGGTGCAGTCATTTAATGAGCGAGATTTGGTGACGTTGGGTCGGCCGTATAAACCTCAGCAGATTCTCTCTTTGGTGAAACAGGCACGTCAGGCAGGATTTGCCAATATCAGTCTGGACTTGATTTTTGCCATACCCGGTTCGACCTTGAGTAGTTGGAAAAAATCGCTGAATGAAGCGATACGGTTGGAGGTTGAACATATTTCTGCTTATGCTTTAACGTATGAATCGGATACGCCGCTGGAACGGCTGGTGCAGAAAGGGACTGTAACGCCGGTTGATGAGGAAACGGACCGGGCAATGTATGAGACAACAATTGAAATGCTGGCGGAAGGAGGATTTGATCATTATGAAATCTCCAACTTTGCCCGGCCGGGTTTTGCCTGCCGACACAATCTGATGTATTGGGGAAACGAGCCTTATGTTGGTATCGGCCCTTCGGCGGGATCGTTTTATCAGGGACGGCGAACCACTAATATTGCCGACGTTGAAAAATATATTGAAGCGGTTGAGCAAAGCCGGAGTAGTTTTGCGGAAGTGCAGACTCCTGACGCTGAGGCGTTAGCGTGCGAAACAGCCGTGCTGATGCTCCGGCGTATCGCGGGGATTAACAGGGAGGATTTTAAGCGCAAAACCGGCCGCGATGTTTTTACGATATTTGCCAACAATATCGAATATCATCGCAAATCTGGAATGCTCGAAGTGACCGATGAATACATCCGCCTGACCCGCCAGGCGCTGCCCATCGCCGATACTATTCTCTGTGATTTTGCCGGGATTTAGCTGATATATAAAAATAATTTTTATAGTTTAAGTGATTATTATAAAGAGGCTTAGGAGAAATTCCAAATTTTTCCGTTTGACGGGGGTATTTTTTGACGATATATTATGAACATAAGTTCATAATTATTTGGAGTAAAAAATACTATATGCCCAGGCCATGCAGAGATCGCATCGTATCTGGTCCGCCCGGATGTGTGGTTTACAAACCGGCGGGCGTTCCCGCGCGAACGCTTGAGTGGGTGCGTTTGGCATTGGATGAGTTCGAGACGATCCGATTGCTGGATTATCAAGGATTGGATCAGGAAGAGGTTGCTCGGATGATGGGTGTTAGCAGGCCGACAGTAACACGGATATACGCCCGAGCGCGGCAAAAAATCGCTCAGGCATTGACGGAAGGCAAAGCCATTAGCATTGAAGGTGTTCCATACACCATAACCGGACCAATGCAGACGTTGCCGGCTTATGGTATGGGTCGCGGACGCGGCAGGCATGGCTGGCGGGGCGGTCGCGGTCCAGGAATGTAAAGAAAGGTGGTAAACAATGCGTGTTGCAGTGACATCACAAGGCGAAGATACCGCAAGTGCGATGGATTTACGTTTTGGCCGGGCCAAATGGTTGATTTTGGTGGATACGAAAACGGGACAATACGAAACGCACGATAATGCGGTCAATTTGAATGCCCCATCCGGAGCAGGCATTCAAACGGCGCAGAATATAGCCAACCTCGGAGCGGAAGCGGTAATTACCGGTAATGTTGGTCCCAATGCCTTCAAAACGCTCAATGCAGCGGAGGTGAAAGTTTTTCTGGCCCCGGCCGGGACCGTTAAAGAGGCTTTAGCGTCGTGGGCTGAAGGTAAATTACAGGAAGTGACCAGTGCCAATGTCGAAGGGCATTGGGTGTAAAATTAGAAACAAATATTTTGGCGACAAGGCGTTATAGACGCCGGCCAAAGAAAGGAGCTTATTATGCCAGGTGGAGATGGAACAGGACCGGCGGGCTTTGGCCCGATGACAGGACGAGCGGCAGGTTTTTGCGCTGG
>JAFGBA010000137.1 GCA_016933395.1 Sedimentisphaerales bacterium
AACAAAAACTGAACATTCTGGCGTCGGCGAGCCGGTTCGATTTGGCTTGCGCCTGCAAGTCGGCCGATGAGCCGGGGCGGGTGCGGGGCGATGGGGGGCAGTGGATTTATCCGGCGGCCCTGCCTAACGGCCGCAAAGTGATGCTGCTCAAGACCTTGCAGACCAACGCCTGCGAAAATGACTGCACCTATTGCCCTTTTAACCGCTCGCGGAACCTCGCCCGGTACAACCTTTCGCCCAATGAACTGGCCGAAATGTTCATGCGATTGCGTCAGGCCAAGCTAGTGACAGGCCTGTTTCTGTCATCCGGCGTCGCCGCCGGGCCGGATAACACCATGAGCCGGATGCTCGACACCGTGACCATCCTGCGGCGGCAGCGCAACTTTCGCGGCTTCATCCATCTGAAAATAGTCCCCGGCGCTTCCGACAACGCCATTGAGCAGGCGGTGCTCATGGCCACGCGGGTGTCGGTCAATATCGAAGCTCCCAACGCCGAACGCCTCGCCCGTCTGTCGAGCCGCAAGAACTTTCATCAAGGCATCATCGACACCATGCGGAAAATCAACCATTTCCGCCACGTTCTCAACCGGCCCCATTGCAGCCAGACCACCCAGTTCGTCGTCGGGGCCGCCCAGGAGTCCGACCGCGAGATCGTTCTGGCTACCAGCCGCCTTTATGAAAGCTGCGACATGGAGCGGGTTTATTTTTCGGCCTACCAGGATCCCGAGCGTGAAACTCCCATCCGCCAGCAGATGCTCTTCAAGGACCTGCCTCCCGAACTGGAAAAAGGACCGATAGAGCACTTCGTACGCGAACACCGCCTTTATCAGGTGGATTTTCTGTTCCGGCGTTACGGCTTCCGCCGCGATGAAATCACCTTCGATGAACAGGGTAATTTACCTCTACACACCGACCCCAAGCGCCTTTGGGCCGACAGCCACCCGGAGTTTTTTCCCGTGAGTGTGAACCGTGCCTCACAGGAGGAACTGTTGCGCGTGCCAGGATTTGGCCCGCTTTCAGTAAAAAAAATCTTACAGGCCCGGAAAGAGACTAAGATACGTAAGATAATAGATTTCAAGGAATTAGGAATAAAATCCAAAATATCCCAGCAATATGTGACTTTGTAAAAGAAATCGCCTAAAATATGTTGATTTGGGATATCGAATGGATTTTTTAAGTCATAACAAGAAGATCGTGGATAACTCCCGTTTTTACAACAACCTATGTTTATTTCGATAGATAGGGCGGTCAAATATCTGTTGTATTATGTCAACACCGGCTCGAAGCCATGCTGAACGACAGATTAATAAGTCAGTGAGTAACGATAAAGTAACTGTTTTACTATAGGACGTTTAATAACATGATAGTGATAAAGTAGTCATTTTCATCATCTTATGGCACATCCTTTGCTCATTACTACTTAATCTGGTATTCTTTACGGCCGGATTGCAGACGCGCTATTCTGGCGCGGTTGTGCGGCCGAATATAGTTGTCCGTTTCATGGGCTTATTTGCGTTTGTCGCAGAGAATCTTGGTCGGTCTTATTCGTACAATTAGTGTAACAATCTCGGTCCTGGTTGAGACATCGTTATGCGCAAAGCGATTCGGAGGAGTTGCTTTGGGTTAGATGTTTCCCAGGCCGATTTTTTTTGGGCGTGACTCCGCAGGGTGAGGAGGAAAATGCGGGTTTCGCCCGTTTGGCTACCAAATGGGACCGCTGGAGGGGCGGTCCTGTTTCTTTGTTTGGGTTGGGTATGTATATTTGATGGCGATGAGGACATCCAGGTCCTCCAAGGCCATTAATAAGAACTTTATAGGCTTTTTATGCTTATCTCTCCCCAGTAGGCTGCCTCGTAGCTCCAACCGCTGGGTTGGTTGACCAGTTCCAACTCAATCTCCTGTCCGGCAAAGTCTGTCAGGGGGATTTCTATGTTTGCCCAACCATTGTTCGAGCAGTTGTTGTCAATAGCTTGTGTAAATATCTCTTTCCCGTTCACCCTGACAATCAGCGTCCAGTCGCTGACCGGGTCGGTATGATGTCCTACAGTTAATTTCAATAAGGTCGTCTTGTTTTCCGGCACGGCCGCCTTTCTCGTCAGAACACAGCCTGTTTCCTGATCCAGGGGATGGGTGATCAGAACATTCTTCCGGCCGTTCCATTGTTCCCACAGGCCGGGGTTCATATCCCAGCCGCATTGGGATGCTTTCCATCCCGGAGCAAACTTTTCAATATCAGCGGAAAGATTCTTGCCCGGTGCAACCGTAATCAACCGCATTTCGCCTTCACTATAGCGGCTGTTGGCAATCAGCCCAGGCTGCCACGACCGTTCCAGGCGGCTGGGTTTTGGCTTTTGAAGGGGAATCACAAAAACCTCTTCCCCGTCCGCATCGCATTCGATATGTCCCCCCTGGCGAAATATCGCCTGCCGGGCCAGCTTGCCGCAGACGTCAATCAACGTCGGTAAGTTATACGGTGTAAAACTGAATTTTCCCCCCGGATCAATCGCTGATACAAACTTTTCCGGTAGGTTGGAAAATCCCAAAGACGCGGCCAAAATTCCCCCGGCGCTGGACGGGTTGCAATCGCTGTCATGTCCACATCGTGTGGAAATGATGATTGTTTTATCCAAATCTCCCTGGCCGTATAATAATCCCATGACAATGTAAGCCCCATTGATTTTTGCATCAATGTTTCCATCGCTTCCCACCATTTCAGGGCAGGTAAACCGCCGATAATCTGCGTTACGGTTATATTTATCATCAATCAGTCCCCATGTTTTTTGCCAATCATCGGGATTATCCCGATGCCACGCCACCACATCCCGAACGCACTCGGCGTACTGGCTTTCGGCCGGGATCGCCGCCAGTCCCGCTGCAATAATCTTCTCGATATCCCGGTTAAAAAACGCCTCCGCATACATCGCACCCACGAATTGACCACCGTATAATCCGTCGCCGTAATTCATCAGCCGCCCGAATTTTTCGCCCAGTTCAATCGCCAGGTTGGGCATGCCCGGCGCGATCAGGCCGGAATAGTCCGCCTCAATCTGGTAATCAATGTCATCGGTGTGTTTGCTGAATTGCGGATGGCCGGAATCCGGCGGAGCGATGCCTCGCCGCAGATTTTGCCGGCCGTAAAAGTTGGCGTGCCATAATTGATACCGGCTGTTGGCGAAATCAATTCCCGCCTGGCGGATCGAAACGTCGAAACCATACAATTCCAGCGTCCGCAGAAACGTCATTTCCACATAGATGTCATCCTGGTTAAATTGATTAATCATCTCCGGTTGCCACTGGGGCATATCTTCTTCCGGCACAATGACCCCGCAATATTGAAATTCCGTAGGGCCGCCCCAGCCGACGCCGGCCATTTGCCCAACCCAACCTCCCTTCATCTTATCCATATATTCAGCGGTTTTTAGTTTACGAAATTCTCCCTTGAGGGGAGTCGCAATACAGGAAACGGTCAACATTACTGTAATAATAAGGCAGTTCAGTTTACTCATTATATAATCATGTCCTTTTAAATTCTTTTTCCAATTGAGAACGAGATAATCGCAATGTGGTAGGTCGGCCGTGAGGGCAGTTGTCATGGCGATCGATGGCGGGACGTTGGGCCAGTAGGGCGGAGATTTCATCATCGGTAAGGGGATCGCCCGCCTTTACGGCCGCCTTGCAGGCAAGCGTGTCCAGCAGTGAATGCAGCAACTCCTCACGGGTGAGTTTGCCTCGTTGCTCGCTTAAAACATCCAATACGTCTCGAATAAAATCAGCCGGGTTGGTTTTTTCCAGCATGGCGGGATACCCTTGTACGGCGATGCTTGTCGGTCCAAAAGGCTCGGCTGTGACGCCTAACTCCGCCAGCAGTTCCGTCGCTTCCTCCAACGCCGCCATTTGCCGGCCGGTAACGTCAACAACTTCCGGAATCAAACACCGTTGGCTGGGAAGCGGTCCTTCCTGTAAACGGCGATGCATCTGTTCATAAAGTATCCGTTCATGCAGCGCATGTTGGTCGATGATAATCAAGCCATCATCAGATTCGGCCACCAGGTAGGCATTATGCACCTGCATAAAGCGGTGGGGGGGCGGCGCTTCTGTTAATTCTTCCGGATTGATCGGTGATATTGTCTGGGGTTCCCCCGAATGTGTATAAATTGTGTCGCGGGCTTCCTGCCCGCGATTTTCCCAGGGCGACAGATTTTCCGCAGCGCTTGTTTTCGCCAACATCCTACCCGCAGCACGTGTCCCCAGGTTGCCCGTGGAGCCATTTTTATGCGGGTTTACAGAGGGTGGTTGCGGCCGGGCGTTTCTGAAAAAATCGGCCATCGCCTGCCGTACACGTTGTTTGTTATCCGAGATTTCGTTTTCTTCCTCTTCATCAGCAGTTATAAACGAAGACGGAGTCAGCGAATCTGCACCACGCAGAGGACGCGAAAGATCACTGGAAAGCAGCTTGTCGCGTATGGCCGCGAGCACTTGACCGTGAATCAAATTACTGTCGGCAAAACGCACCTCGGCTTTGGCCGGATGCACGTTGACATCCACGGCGTCCGGGGCCAGCGCGATAAAAATAAATACGATTGGTTGGCGATTGATTTCCATTAATCCCCGGTACGCCTCGCGAATGGCATGGCTGGTAAAACGGTCCCGAATACACCGGCCGTTAAGAAAAATATACTGCCCCTGGGTATTGGGCTTGGAACGGCTTGGTGGGGCGACCAGTCCGGTAATTTCCACACCGCGATCTTTCCGCCGAATACTCATCAACTCCGCCGCCATGTCATTGCCAAACAACATTCCCACCCGTTCGATAAGGCTTTGATTTTCAGGCAAATGATGCAGTTGTCGGTTGTTGTGGGTAAGAATAAATTGCACACTTGTCGCCGGCAAGGCGATGCGTGTGAATTGGTCGCTGATGTGGCCCATTTCCGTGTTCGTGGCCCGCAGGAATTTACGGCGAGCGGGAGTGTTAAAAAACAGGTTGCGAATGGTAATGGATGTTCCCGGCGGCGCAGCCGTAGGCGCTATAGGCGTAAACTCGCCGCCATCGATGGTCAGTCGATACCCTTCCTGATTTTCGGCCGGACGGCTGATGGCTTCAACCTGACTTACCGAACCGATACTCGCCAGCGCCTCACCGCGAAATCCCATCGTCTTAATCGCGAATAAATCTTCATCGCTGCGAATCTTGCTCGTGGCATGTGGCGTAAACGCCAGTTGCAAATCCTCCGCATCCATGCCGCAGCCATCATCCGTAATGCGAATAAGCTTTTTGCCCCCATCTTCAATTTCGAGATTAATACGTTTCGCCCCCGCATCCAGGCTGTTTTCCAAAAGTTCCTTGACGACGCTGGCCGGACGCTCCACCACCTCGCCTGCGGCGATTTTATTAACCAGATGTTGTGATAATACGGCAATATACGGCATAAACACTCAACCCAAAGCAACGTCCATAACCATCATAACGATAAACCCGCCCATTGCTCCCAGTGTAGCGATATCGGTATTGCCATTCTGTTGCGATTCGGGAATGGCGTCTTCCACGACGACAAAAATCATCGCCCCGGCCGCAAACGCCAGCGCATAGGGCAACACCGGCCGGGCAATCAAAACCGCCGCCGCCCCAATGACCCCCGCTATCGGCTCCACCATCCCTGAAAATTGCCCATACAAAAAACTTTTTGTCCGTGACAATCCTTCTCGCCGAAGCGGTACGGACACTGCAATACCTTCCGGAAAATTCTGCAACCCAATGCCGATGGCCAGGGCAATGGCCGCTGGCAGCGTGGCTTCCGGCATCCCGGCCGCCACGGCGCCAAAGGCAACACCCACGGCCAGACCTTCCGGAAAATTATGCAACGTGATAGCCATCACCAGCAAAATGGTCTTCCGCCAACCGGTCTTGACGCCTTCGACTTCGGACATGGCCAATCCCGGATGCAGATGCGGCAGCAAGCGGTCGCATATTCTCAGGAAAATTCCTCCCAGGGCAAATCCAACCGCCGGCGGAATCCACGACGGCAGTGATTTCCCCTCCGACATCTCTATGGCCGGCGCCAGCAGCGACCAATAACTCGCCGCGATCATTACTCCCGCCGCGAACCCCAGCATCCCATCCAGCGCCTTGCGACTGAAGTTTTTTGCCAGGAATACCACCGCCGCTCCCGCTGCCGTCACCGCCCACGTAAAACATGTCGCCAGCAGCGCCTGCACCACCGGATGCAAATCTTTGAGAAACTCGACCATAATTTTTCCTGATTTTCACATCATTCCCGCCTGGGCGAGAATCCGGGTTTGTGTCATTCTGAGCGTAGCGAAGAATCTCTCTTTTTTATCCTTTCGCAATAATTTAATGCTAAAAATTTGTCTTTATTCTGGTTTCTGACTTCTGGGTTCTGAAATCTATTCCCTTCACCACATATTTTCCGCCGCCCATGGTCCTTGCGGTCCTTTGGCCTTGGGTTGGGGCCGGGATTTGATAATCGCTTCGGCAATGGGAATATCGGCCCCATGCGTGATTTTCAGGTTGCCGGCGTCGCTCTCCACCAGTTTGACCGGTAAGCCCAATGCTTCGACCAGTTGCGCATCGTCAGTGATGTCGCCTTTGACCTTGGCGCGGTTGGCGTAGGCCTTGCGTATAATGTCCGGCCGAAACACCTGCGGCGTCTGCGCCTCCCAAAGTTCACTGCGGTCGATGGTCTGGGCGATGTTTCCCTTGGCGTCAGCCTTTTTGATGGTTCCCACCAGCCGCTGGGCCAGTATCGCCGCTCCCGTCTCGGCCGCCGCTGCAAACACCTCGTCAATCATTTTCTGCGTGAGGCACGGCCGGACTGCGTCATGCAAGGCAACCAGATCGATATCATCCCGCACTTCGGCCAGCATTTTTTCCACCGTTTGCCAGCGCTGCTCACCGCCCAGCATAACCTTCACCCCGAAAAACCCGATATTCGCTCCCCATTTGATGTTGAACATCTCCTCCTCATCAGGGGGGATCGCCAGGATCACCTGCTTAACGTCCTTACGATCGGCAAACGCCTCGATACTCCGCAAAAACACGGCCCGGCCGCCCATATCCACGAACGGCTTCTTGCGCTTGCCGCCAAACCGCTTACTTGATCCCGCCGCCGGAATTAATACTGCTACCTGTGGGCACATATCTCACCTCAAAATTCGCTTTTTACCCAGTTTAACCCCTCCAACCCCTATGTCAAGCCGCCACCCTTGTGCCGCGGGCATCCTGCCCGCGTCACGAAATGCCTTTTCCGCAACAGATACTAACTAGAATAATCATGGAGTATAAAATATTGAACAGTGCGGGGCGCGATCAGAACGGGAGTAACCATCGGATATGAACATACTTTTATATTAAACAAGCTTGCTTCCGCGAAGGCTTGTGTATTTATTAATAGCGGTTTCATTAGCGGCGAAAGCCAAGGGAGGTAACTGGTCCAAAGGAAAAAAAGCGGCGTTCGCAGCGTCGTCCCCGGCCTGAACCTCCCCGCCAACGCGCTCCGCAACATAAGCCAGTATCAGCAAATGGCCATAATGGGAATCATCCGTACTTTCAGCGTCCAACAAGCGAACGATGCGCCCCTTGACGCCGGTTTCTTCTTCCAGTTCGCGCAGGGCCGCGTCCTCGATATGCTCATCCACTTCCGCGAATCCCATCGGCAAACACCACATCCCCTGATAAGGTTCATTTTTTCTCAATACCAACAGAATGCGTCCCTTATCATCAAACAGCAAGCAACTGACCACCGGCAGCGGATTCATATAAACAACGTGATCGCATTGCGGGCAATGTTCGCGATGGCGTTGGTCGATGATGGTCCTGATAAGTTTTCCCCCACAATACGGACAATGAATAAAACGTTTATTGGCCATTGATTGTCTATCCGGCAGAGGTGTCAGCGGGTATGGATTTATTAATGATAGCGGCCGAATTCCTTATAAGCCTTGAACAATGCCTCAACATTATCCAGCGAGGTGTCCGCCTGTATGTTATGGGCGGTGCAAAGGATTAACCCACCATTGGCAGCGAGCTTCTCGATGCGGTCTTTCACCTCCATGCGAACATCCTGCAGCGAGCCGTAGGGCATGGTTTTTTGGATCGAAATCGCACCGTGGAAAGAAATATCACTGCCGTAGCGGGTTTTGATCTCGGTGTAATCCATGCCGGCCACATCCGGCTGCAGGGGATTGAGGATATCCAGGCCGCACTCGATAAAATCAGGGATTAGGGTGATGATGGAGCCGCAGGTGTGATGGGCGACCTTGCAGTCGAAGCTGTGCCCCAGGTCGATAAAACGCATGAAATCATCACGAATCAGTTCCCGCCATAACGCTACCGGCATAAAGGTGTTTTCCTGCA